>JBBSKP010000041.1:0-27682 GCA_038256175.1 Mycobacteriales bacterium | reverse complement strand
GCTGACCTACCGCGCGCTCGCCGACCAAGCACTCGCCGTCGCAGGTGCGCTGGGCGCGGTGGGAGTTCAGACGGGCGACACGGTCGCGGTTCAGCTCCCCAAGGGTCCCGAGCAGATCGTGGCGATTCTCGGCGTGCTCGCTGCCGGTGCCGCCTATGTCCCGATCGGATACGACCAGCCGAAGGCACGACGGGCCCAGATCCTCGAGACGGCGCAGGCTGCAGCGGCATTGTGCGTCGAGGCCGGCGAATACGACGGCACCGGCATTCCCGCGGTCCGGTTCGCCGCGGCAGTCGAATCCGCGGAACCCTTGGCAGCGCCCACGATTCCCGACGTCGAGACCGTTGCCTACGTCATCTTCACCTCCGGCTCGACGGGCATGCCGAAGGGTGTCAACGTCCCGCATCGCGCCGCGATGAACACCATCGACGCCGTCAATGAACACTTCGACGTCACCGCTGCAGACCGCGCACTCGTCATTTCTGCGCTCGAGTTCGACGCGTCGGTCTACGACATCTTCGGGCTGCTGTCGGTCGGCGGGTCGCTCGTCGCGATGGACGCCCTTACCCGCGAAAACCCGTTCCAATGGGTTGCGCTCATCAACGCCTACGACGTGACGGTCCTCAATTGCGTGCCGAGTATGTTGGACATGCTGCTCAGTGCCGGCGGGGTCGGATCATCTTTGCGCGCAGTGCTTCTCGGTGGCGACTGGGTCGGCGCAGACCTGCCCGGCCGGCTCGCCGAACAGGTCCCGACGTGCCGGTTCGCGGGGCTCGGCGGTGCCACCGAGACGGCGATTCACTTCTCGATCTGTGAGGTCACCGAAGCCCCCGAGCACTGGACCGCAGTGCCTTTCGGAAAGCCTTTCACGAACGTCCAATGCCGCGTCGTTGCGCCGTCGGGGTTGGATTGCCCCGACTGGGTCGCGGGCGAGCTATGGGTCGGCGGGGCAGGCGTCGCGCTGGGCTATCGCAACGACACCGAACGGACAGCTGAGCGATTCGTGCACTTCGAAGGCCAGAACTGGTACCGCACAGGCGATCTCGCGCGGTACTGGCCCGACGGCACACTCGAGTTCCTCGGCCGGGCAGACCACCAGGTCAAGATTCGCGGCTACCGTGTCGAACTCGGTGAGATCGAAGGCGCGTTGCGGTCCGTCGACGGTGTGCACCTCGCCGTTGCGGTCGTAGTCGGCAAGGTCGCACCCAAACTGGCCGCGGCGGTAACGCTCGACCGTAACGGACTGACCGCGGACGAGATCCTGCTTGCGGTCGGCGACCTGCTGCCGCGGTACATGGTCCCGAGCCGGCTGGAGATCCTGGCCGATTTCCCGCTCACGTCGAACGGCAAGCTCGATCGCGCTGCCGTGCAACGGATGTTCGATGCGGACGACAACGCGGGTCAGTTCGTCGAGCCCGCGACGCAGCTAGAGAAGGCGTTGGCCTCGATCGTCGGTGACGTCATCGGCGCCGCCAAAGTCGGCGCCACCGACGACTTCTTCTCCCTCGGTGGCGATTCCGTTCTCGCGACCACGCTGATTGCGCGGGTTCGCGAGTGGCTCGACGCTCCGCAAGCTGTGGTTACCGACATCTTCGCCGGCCGCACGGTCACAGGGCTCGCACGTCGGTTGAACGAGAAGGATTCCCAGGCCGGCCGCCTCGAGCAGGTCGCGCAGATCTACCTCGAAGTCGCGGCGATGGACGAGCGGCAACTGGCCGATCTCGGCGCGATCTGAAGCCGAACCGCAGACAAGTCGACCCCGGACGTCAGCAAGAAGTCCGGGGTCGATTCGTCCGATCTATCGGACCGAGCAGGGCAGCATCGCGTAATCGCCGAGCGCACAGGCGCTTTGGTTGGACAGCTTCCAGGAGCCACCGACCCACTTCCAGGTGAGCTGCTGCACGACCGGCGCGAAGCCGGGCGACGCGAGATTGAGCGGCGCGGTCATGGTTTCGCCGTCGACCGTCACCGGCCCGCCGACCGACCACGTGACCTGGGGGAAGGTCCGCAGCAGTCCACCGATTCCGTTGATCGTGGGTAGGGCTGCGTCGCCGCCCTCCAACTCGGAGGTCGTTCCGTTCAACGCCGCCTGCAGCTTCGACGTCAGCTCACCCTCCGACAGCGCCTTCGGCTTGACGACCGCCGGTGCGGCAGGCGCAGGTGCCGGCGCGGGAGCGGCAGCAGCAGCGTCGGCTGGCGCCGCGGCGGGAGCAGGAGCGGGGGCCGGGGCACCGGGCGCTGGAGTTGGTGCCGGCGCAGCGGGCACAGGAGCAGTGGCGGTGCCGTAACCAGCGGGAAGCGCGACGACGGTCTGTGGGGCGTCGGACCGGGAATCGTTGTCGTTGATCAGGAGCATTCCGACGACACCGATCGACACGACAATCGCTGAAACAACTGCGGACACCGCTGCGGCAATCGCCACGATCACTACGTTGCCGGACCTGTCACGTTCGCTCATCGAACACCTCGAACCTCAAAAGTGGGCCCACGGGCGGGCCATTCGAGGTGAAGTGTATCTTAGGCTAACCTTCCCTAACCCGCGACGGTTGCGCACTCGTAGCGCACGTCCAGCAAGAGGAGCACAACGTGAAATCAGTCCGCAGTTCCGAGGGTCGATGGAAACACGCGCTAGTCGTGCTGATGGCGAGCGGACTCGCATTGGGCGTCGCTGCCTGCGGATCGGACTCCACGAACGACGCGTCGACCGAGACGATCATCGTCAAGGACTCCAAAGGCGACCAGAGCATCCCCAAAAACCCCGAGCGCATCGTCGCATTGGACAACCAATGGGTGGACAGCCTCGTGGCATTGGACGTCAAGCCGGTCGGTTACGTCGACAATCTTGCGATGGTCGCGGGCAGTGCACCGCCGTGGCAGGCGGGCAAGCTCGACGGCGCGGAGAAGTTGAATCTGTCCGGTGACCTCGTCGAGAAGATCGGCGCACTCAACCCGGACCTGATCCTGGTGCCGAACTTCTTGATCGACGAAGCGACGTACCAGAAGCTCAAGGCACTCGCTCCGACCCTCACCGCGATCACCCCGCTGGGTGTGGATCCGTGGGACGTTCGCGTCGAGGCTCTCGGCACGATTCTGGGTAAGGAAGGCAAGGCCGACGAGGTCATCGCAGGCGTGAACGCGAAGATCGACGCACTGGCCGCGAAATACCCCACCCTGGACGGAAAGACTTTCGTCACTGCTTATCTCGTCGGCACGAACATCACCGTTCTCGCCGACCCGAAGGACGGCTCCGCGAAGGTCTTCGAGGACCTCGGCATGTCGATTCCGCAGAATCTGGTCGATCAGAAGGGTCCGACCGGGCGTCCGGCGATCTCGGCTGAGCGCGTCGGCGAACTGAACTCCGACCTGCTCATCGCAGCTTCGCAGTCCCCAAATGCAGATCAATTCCGCGCACTGCCAGGCTTCGATTCGTTGCGTTCCGTCCAGAAGGATGCCGTCTTCATTGCAGACATGACGACGATCACCGCGATCAACCAGCCGACCGTATTGGCCCTCCCCTACGCGTTGGACAAGATCGAGCCATCGCTGGCGAACGCCGCCAAGTGATACAGACGTGAGCCAACCGACCACAGTTCAGTACGGGCTCCGGCCGGGCGCTACGTGCGTGACGGCCGGCGGCGGCGCGATCCTTCTCGCGCCGCCGCACAAAGAGCGGTTGGGAAAGCTGCCGCCTGCGCAGCTGCAAGCGCTGAAGACACTGAACTCGGGCGTCAAGATGACTGCGCCCGCGGATCCCGGCGTCCGTGCGGTACTCGAATCGCTGGCCGACCGAGGTTGGCTGACGATGACCGTCCGCTCGGGCGATACCGACCTGTACACGATCCGACCCTTCAAGGCGCCACCTGCTCGCCCGGTATCGGCGGAACCGGACAGGACGCTCTCCAAGTTCGCGATCATGCGCCGGCACAAGGGGACGTTCGTGCTCGAACACCCAATGTCGTGGTGCGACATCGATATTCACGATGGGCGCATCGTCGGGCTCGCGACGGGTCTGGCCACCGACGATGTCCCCGACGCCATCGCACGCCAACTTGCCGCGGACCTGAAATGGACCGGCCACACGGTCGCGGATCGGACCGACGAGGACCAGAACTTCTCGACGCGGTCCTGGGGTGCACACGAGCTGTGGTTTCACCGCCTGAGCAATCTCAGCGAACGGGTGCTGACGTGGGAAGAGTTCGGCCCGACGCGCTGGGCAGACGGTGAATTCCCCCCGTTGCCCGCGCGCAAGCAGAACTACCCCGGTGAACCGATCGAACTGTTCGCGCCCGACATCGACTCCCTGCGCGAGAGCGACCCGAGCATCACCGCGGTCCTGGAAGACCGGGCATCGTGCAGAAGTTTCGACGAGGCGCACCCCATCACTCTCGATCAGATCGGCGAGCTGCTCTATCGGACCGCACGCACAAAACTGCTGCGCACGGCGAAGGGTGTCGAGTACCTCTCGCGGCCGTATCCCGCGGGCGGCGCAGTCTACGAACTCGAGATCTACCCCGTGGTGCGCAACGTCGACGGGTTGGCCGCCGGCATGTACCACTACGACTCGTTCGACCATGTACTCCGACCTGTCGCCGACGACAGCGTCGTCGAACGACTACTGCACACCTCGTCGATGACTCTGTCGGAAGGCCAACTGCCGCAAGTACTTTTCGTGATCGCTGCACGGTCCGGCCGACTCATGTGGACGTACGAACAGGTGCCGTACGCCATCATCCTCAAGCACGTCGGCGTTGTGCTGCAGACGATCTACCTGGCGTCGACGGCCATGGGCCTCGGTGCGGTTGCGCAGGGGTACGGCGATACTGCCGCGTTCAACGAGGCCGCCCAGGTCCCCGAACTCGAAGAGTGCAACGTGGGCAGCATCGTCGTCGGCAGCAAGCCGTCCTAGTCAGTTCGAATACGCGATCAATCTGTGGCTTTCGGGTGACCGACGCCAGCCGCTTTCAGCCACAGCGTGCGTTTAGCATCGTCAAACGAGATACCAAACCCGGCCACCACCTGTGATCTCGTATTGCCATTGCTCCATTTCGCGGCCTCCGTGCAAGGCCTTGCCAAGCACGCCTTTGAGCTGGTGGTTGCGCAGGGCTTGCAGGCACGGAGTCGGCCGCGACCGCAGCTCGACCCAGGCGCGGTGAGTGTTTTTGGCCGGCGCCTGTTGGCACAGGTCTTCCCAGCCTTTGACTGCGTCGTTGGTGGCGAACCGGACTTCCCACTCGCTCCCGGCTACCGGTGGAGCAACCCGATCCCCCCGTTTCGGGCTCACGCTTGCACCAGCGGCTCCGCAACCGGTCCGAGGTCATCGACGGTGTCAGCGGCGAGCGCCGCCGCAAGTTCAGGATCTGCGTACACCTCGGCGGTGTGGCGCCAGCTTTCGATCACCAATGCCACCGGCGCCGGGTTGTTCACCGATTCCGCGGCCCGCAACGTTGCGACGAGATCCACCACGAACTCTTGCACGTCCTCGCGTGGGAGGAACTTCACCCACGGAAACGCCTCCGGCAGCACGTCAACGACCAAGGCGCGCGCCGCGCCGTCGCGTTGCATCAGGGCGACGAACATTCTGGTTGTCGCCGACATGACCAAGTCGTCTTGATCCGCGCGACTAGCCGTCGTCAACACTAGGTCCTCGGCGTCACGGCGACGCAGCAGCAGCGATCGACTGCTCGACACACGCAATTTCGCCAGCGTCTCTTTCGAGTGCAGTTGCAGGTCAGAGAACGGAACCTCAGGAGCGGGCATACTTTCAAAGTACTTTCAAAGTATGTAGGTGTCCAGTTGAGACCTCCCGCTTGTTAAGCGGACGATAAGCGCCCAGCAAGGGCGGACGGCGACTGTTGGCTCACACGGTCACATTCGAAAAGGAGCCCAACTCATGTCCGCATTTCGCGCCAAGGTTCGCCCAGTCGTTCTGGCCCTCGTAGCACTCGCCGCAGCTCTCTCGTTCGCCTTCGCAGGAGCATCGGCAGCAAGCGCAGGCACCATCGCCGAAATCAAGTTCGCACCCGGGACGAACAGCGCGTACGTCGGCGGCTCGGTTGTTCGCGCTGACGCCGATGTCTACGGCGCGGACGCCTACGCCGGTCAAGTCATGACGGTGGACATCTCTTCCGTCGAAGGCAACGCCGTCTTCACGACCTACTCACCGAGCGGCAAAGTGCTTTGCGCAGAAGAGTTCTCGTCGACGATCGTGCTCCCCGAGTCCGGAACCTACGTCATCGTCGTCAGCGGCACCCGAGGCAACGCGACCTACGATATGACGGTCGCGATCGTCTGAGACCAGATCTCCGCGAGCCGATCCGCGTCCGCAACCGAGAACAGCTTGTCGCTCCAGCGCCAAGTCGTCACCAGCTGCGGACCTTCGGCCGTCGGCTGCACGACTGCCGCGACGTCGAGCGTGTAGCGCAGCGGTAGGTCCGGCTCCGGATCGAGCGGCAGCAGCCCGTTCAGCGCGAGGTCCGTGATCGGCGACCACGCAGACGCAACCTCCGACGCCCCGCTCAGATCGAATCGACCCAAGTAGTTGAACTCGATCTGCGGTGCTGGTCCGTCCACTAGCTCATGCGCCCGGACGCCGTACCGGAGCAGTCCGTAGTCGAAGCCTCGGTTCGGAATAGCTGTCAGCTCGGCAGTCACCGACTCGACGGTCACGGACGTCCCCGCACCGAGCCTCACCGGATAGACGCTCGTGAACCACCCGACGGTCTGTGCCGTGTCGGTTGGTGCACTGTCGGTTCCGAGGATGTCATCTTCGCGGCCGTGGCCCTCCAACGCGATGAGTGCGCCGGTCGTCGAATCCTGTCCACGCTCGGCTCGCCATTGCGCGATCGTGAGCGTCAAGGCGGTGAGCAGGTACTCGCGCACGCCGACCTCTTTGGTGACCTTGTCGAGCAGCACGCGGGTGGTCTCGACGGAGTTCGGCGCCGTGGTGACCTGCAGCGACGACCACGTGTCGGTCGTCGGGTCAGGCAGCCTGTCGCCGATGACCGGATCGGGAGGGGCCACCTGGGCGGCCCAATAATCCTGTTGCGCAAGAACTTCCGAGGACTGCGCACGCTCACCGAGCAGTTCGGCCCAGCGCCGATAGCTCGTGAACTCAGGCATCACCTTCGGGTTTCCGGCTTCGACCTGCGAGCCGGCCTCGGCGAGGTCGGCGAAAAGGACATGCCAGGAGACCGCGTCCGTCGCTAGGTGATGAATGGTCAGTAGCAGAACGTCGTCAGCGTCGGGACGGTCGAACCAGACGGCCTGCACCATCGAACCGGTCAGCGGATCGATGCGGTCGATCGCTTGTCGGGCATTGTCGGCCAGCGTCGCCTCGAAATCTGGAGCGTGCACCTCCGTGAGAATGTCGGAGGCTCGGACGGCGCCCGGCTCACGCGAGATCAGCCGGTAGCCGTCGTCGGTCTGCAACAGCTGCGATCGCAACATGTCGTGACCATCGAGCACCGCCTGCAGCACGGACTCCAGCCGGTCGCTGTCGATGTCGGACGGCAAACTCGCCATTGCGGTCTGCGTGAATCGGCGGAAGTTGCCGTACTCGTACATCCACTCCACGATCGGGACCGCACCGATGTCGCCGTACTCCGCAGCATCCTTCGCACTGACGACCTCCGTGGCGTCGATCGCCTCCGCCAAGTCCCGAATCGTCGGAGTTGCCAGCACCATCCGCGGCGTGATCGGCAGGCCGAGCCGCCGCAGTTTGTTGACGAGGGAGATCGCGACGATCGAGTCCATGCCGAGGTCGAAGAAGTCCTCGTCGACGCCAGGAGCGGAGCCTGCGGAGCGACCATCACTACTGCCGACGTCTCCGAGAAGTTCGGCGAAAGCCGCACACAGCGCGCGTTCGGTGTCGGTTTCCGGCTCGGCTTTGGCGACGGCGTACGAGCTCGCGATGCGCGTCAACGCGTGCGCATCCAGCTTCCCGTTCGACGTGACGGGTAGTGCGTCGAGGGCGATGAGACGCGAAGGAATCATGTACCCCGGCAAGCGTTCTGCCAGTGCGGATCGCAGCCGTCCGGTCTCGATGGCGTCGCCCACGACGAAGCCGACCAGACTCGCGCCGCTCGCTCGACGCACGACGATCACGGCGGCGTTGTCGACGTCGGGAAGACGCAGGAGCGCCGACTCGACTTCGGAGATCTCGATCCGGTAGCCGCGAACCTTCACCTGGGTATCGGTGCGCCCGAGGAACGACAGTCCCCCGCTCGGCAGCCGCCGCACGAGGTCGCCGGTCCGGTACATCCGTCGGCCGGCACGGAACGGATCCGCGACGAACCGGTCCGCAGTGGTCGCGGGCTTACCCACATATCCGCGGGTCAGCTGTGCGCCGGAGAGGTACAACTCCCCCGTGACTCCGGTGGGTACAAGACGCAGCGCGGAGTCGAGGACGTACGCCGACATTCCGGCGGTCGGTCCACCGACGGTCGGCACGGGTGACTTCTTGACGGTCGCGACGACGGCCTCGACGGTCGTCTCGGTGGGTCCGTAGCAGTTGAAGACGTCGGTCTCGGGCATCGCCTGCAGTTGCGCCCACATCTGTGGACCGATCGCCTCGCCACCGAGCGCGAGGACCGCGAGCTGAGTTTCGCCGAGTCCTGCGGCGGCAAGCTGAGTGAGCATCGATGGCGAGGTGTCGATCATGTCGACGTCGTGCGCGACGAGGCCTTCGACCAACCGATTCGCGTCCCGCATCTGGTCCGCGTCGAACAGGTGCAGCGCATGCCCGTCAAGCAAGCCGATCAACGGCTGCCACGAGGCGTCGAAGCTCAGCGACCAGGCGTGCGCGATGGTCAGCTTTCGCCCGAGGCGGGCAACCGCGGGCGCGTACACGTGGTCGCGGTGGTCGGCGAAGTAGCTGACCACCGCCTCATGAGTACCCAGGACGCCCTTGGGTTCTCCGGTGGAACCCGAGGTGAAGATCAGGTACGCGCACTGCTTTAGATGTAACTGCGCTGGACAAACGAGTGGCCGCACGAATTCGGCGGCGCCGTACGGTTCGTCCAGGTTCAGGACAGGGATGTCGCCGGTCTCGAGCGAGAGGGTTTCTTCGACAGCCACCACCAACGCGGGCGAGGACTGTCGCAGAATCGATTCGATCCGCGTCGACGGCAACGTGATGTCGACCGGCACGTAGGCGGCACCGGCTTCGAGCACCGCGAGAATCGCGACGATGGATCGCGCGGATCGGGGCAGCAGCAATGCCACGACATCTTCGGCGCCCACGCCGCGCGCACCGAACTCGGCGGCCAATCGGTGTGCGGCGTCGCGCAATTCGGCGTAGGTGAAGCGGTCGTCGGTCGTCGTGAGGGCAAGCGCGTCGGGCGTTGCTGCGACCTGCTGCTCGAACAACTCGACGATCGTGCTCGCCTGACCGTCAGTCTCGGAAGTGCGGACGAGTTCAGCGCGCTCGGCGGCCGACACGACCTCCAGCGAGTCGGCGGTGGCGTCCGTCGAGGACGGCAGTTGCCGGAGGACCGCAAGCAGCCGGGCGCCGATGTCCGCGGCCGAGTAGTGCGGAATCGCCTCGGGGATCGCCTCCATGATCACGACGAGCGACCCGTCCAGCACGTACGCGACGACGGTCAACGGATAGTGCGCGAGGCTTTCCATAGTGACCGGCAGGAACCGAGCACCGTCGGCGGCGGTGACCGGTTCGGTCGCGGATCCGATGGGCGCGTTCTCGAAAACGAACAGCGTGTCGAACAGCGAGCCGTGCCCCGCCGCCCGCTGAACTGTCGAGAGGCTCAGAAAGCCCTTGTCGCGCATGGTCACCGACTCACGCTGCAGTTGTGCGCATTGCTGCTTCACGGTCTGCGAGCGATCGAATTCGACGAACGACGGGATCGTGTTGATGAAGAGCCCGATCATCGTCTCGACGCCTGGCAGGGCTTCCGGTCTCCCAGAGATAGTCGTTCCGAAGACGACGTCGCGGCGGTCGGTGAGTCGACCCAGAACGACCGCCCAGGCAAACTGCACGGCCGTGTTCAACGTGAAACCGTTCGACCGCGCCCACTGCGTCAGCGCAGCGGTATCGGCCGCGTTGAGGCTGAGTCGCGTTCGTTGCGGGACCGTCGCGCCGACATCGGCGGACCCGTCGGCCAACATCAGCGGACCGGTGAGACCGCCGAGATACTGCGCCCAGGTGTTGGTCGCCGCTGCGGTGTCCTGCGCGTTGAGCCAGCCGATGTAGTCGCGGTACGGACGCGGGTCCGGCAGTGAATCCGTCTCGCCGCCGGCGTCGTAGACCGCGATCAGCTCGCCGAAGAACACGGCGACCGCCCAGCCGTCCATGAGGATGTGGTGCGCGGTCAAGATCATCCGGCGGCGGTCGTTCGGCAGGTTTACCAGAACGACCCGCAACGCCGGCCCGCTCGACAGATCGAACTTCAGCTGGCGCTCCGACTCGGCGATCGCGTCGAAATCCTCGTGCGCCGCAGACCGTTCCGACCACGGCAGTTCCGCCCAGGTCGGGACAATCTGGACCGGTTTGGGCAGGTCACGGTCCCAGAACGACACCCGCAGATTGGGGTGGCGCTGCAGAATCGCCTCGACACTGCGCCGCAGCAACGCCACATCGAGTGGTCCACCGATATCGACGATGAACTGCATCGTGTACAGATCGATGCCGTCGTCGGCCATCTGCGCGAGGGAGAACAAACCCTCTTGCAGCGGGCTGAGCGCAAGGACGTCTTCGATCTGCGGTGCTTCCGCTGTCACGAGCGTGCCTGCCAGGAAGCCGACAACGCCGCCAGCGCATCGGCGCCGAGTCCCGACGCACTCATCGGCGCGTGGGTCTGGGTACTGGGCTCCGGCGCAGCCTCCTCGATCACTCCGGACTCCTTGGCTGCGTCCACCGCCTCAGCCAACTCGGCGATGGTGATGAACTCGAAGACCATCTGCGGAGTGAGCGGCAACCCGAGATTCGCCGCGCGGCCTGACCATTGGATCGAGATGACGCTGTCCCCGCCGAGTCCGAAGAAGCCGTCTTCACGAGTGACGTCCTCGATTTCGAGCAGCTCTTCGAGGATCTCGATGAGCACTCGCTCGGTGTCCGTTGTCTCGCCGTCGCCGGCATATGCGCGCCGCGGGACCTCGACCTCCGTTGCCGCCGAATCGAATACCAGCGTTCCCGTCGAACTCCAGCGCGCTCGCTCGGTAGTCCGCACCGCCGGATCGCCGACGTACACATCACCGACAACGCCGTGTGGCAAAGGTCGCTCTGCCTCGTCGAGGATCAACACCCGCGAACCGACGACCGGGCGACCGTCACGGATCACCGTGTCCCCGATCCGATGCTCGTAGGTGACGACGGCTTCGGGTGCCAGCGCAACGAGCAGTTCGTTCAACGACGCAGGACCGCTGGGCGCTGAGACACCCCCCGTCGCTGCGCTCGCCCCGTTAACAATCCAGGTCCGCACCGACGGCATTACCGAGACACCCGACAGCGCGAGGCTCGCCAGCACTTGCGGGTCTGCCCGCACGGTCGTTGCCTGCTGCTCAACGATCAGCCGCGCGAGAACATCGGGGTCATCCGCCGTGAGTGCGTCCGCGGGCGCAGCCGGCTGGGTGCCCCGGCTCCACTCGCCGAGCACACGTTCGCGCTCCGCAGTAGGCACGAGATCCAACTCGTCGATGGCAACGTCCGGCGACTGTGCGAAAGCCTCGAACACCTTCGCAAGCGTCTGAGCCATAAGTTCCGCCGTCGCAGGATCGTAGAGATCCTTGCTGACGACGAGCCGGGTGGTGATCGCACTGTCCGACTCGACCGCGAAGTTGACGTTGACATCGAGGAACGAGATATCGAAGTCGACAGGCAACATCGCGAGAGACGTGTCGCTCGTCAGGTCGAAGGTGGGTGCCTGATCCCGGAAATGCATCATGAACTGGAACAACGGGTTCCGCGATCGCGTCCGTTTCGGATTGAGCGCTTCGACGAGACGCTCGATCGGAAGCTCCTGATGCCCGTAGGCGCCGAGCGCGGCGTCGCGACCGCGCAGCAGGACCGTGCGCAACGTCGGGTTCCCGGACAGGTCGTTGCGCAGAATCACCATGTCCGCGAACAGGCCGACGAGGTCCGTCGTCGCTTCGTCGACGCGGCCGGCGATCGGCGTGCCGAGGGCGATATCGCCACCGCCGCCGAGCTTGTAGAGCATCGTCACGACCGCCGACTGGCACAGCATGAACTCGCTCGCTCCGGTCTCGTCGGCGAGCGCCTTCACGCTTGCTCGCACCGACGCGGGCACGGTGAAGATCGCTACCTCGCCGGCCTTGCTGAGCACGGGTGGCCGCGGCCGATCGTGGGCGACCGCGATCTGATCGGGCTGGCCGGCGAGCGCCGAACGCCAGTACTCGAGTTCGCTTTCGCCGAAACTGCTCTGCAGGATCTCCCGCTGCCAGAGCGCGTAGTCCGCGTACTGGATCGGCAGTGGACTCCACGCCGGACTCTGCCCACTCGACCGGTCGCGATACGCCGTCGTGAGATCGGCGAGGAACACCTTGAAGGAACCGTGATCGGCGACCATGTGATGCGCCAAGATCGACAACACGTGAGCGTTGTGGCCAAGCGCGAAGATCCGCGTCCGAATCAACGACTCCGACTCGATGTCGTAGCAGTAGCCGGCGACCTCCGCGAGGACCCGGTCCAGTTCGGTTTCCTCGATCTCGGTTACGGGCGTCTCGACGGCGACCGCTGGCCGAACGACCTGGTACGGCAGCCCGTCCCGCTCGACGAAGTTGGTCCGCAACGCCTCGTGCCGGGCAATGACGTCGCTGACCGCAGCGCTCAGCGCGGCCGTGTCCACGGGACCGTCGAGCCGAACGGCGAACGGAATGTTCGCCATCGGGCTCGCGCCCTCGAGCCTGTGCTGGAACCACATCGCCAGCTGCGAGTACGACACCGGGATGTTGTCCGGCCGTTCCCGCGTCGCCAGTTCGGGTCGCGCATTTTCGATCGTCGGCTCGATGTCTTCGAACTCGTCGTCCAGATCGATATCGAATTCGTCGCGGAATGCTCCGACCAGATGTGCGGCCAGACCAGACACCGTCGGGGTATCGAACGGCACGCGCACATCGATCTCGATACCGAACTCGGATCGGATGTGCGTGACAAGCCGCGCCGCGAGCAGCGAGTGTCCACCGAGCTCGAAGAACGAGTCGTCGGCACCGATCCGGTCGCGGCTGAAGATGCGCCCGAACAGCGCAGCCACGCGCTTCTCTGTGGGTGTGTTCGGCTCGCGGTATTCGCGAGCGACCATGAGGATCGGCTCCGCCAGCGCTCGCCGGTCGAGCTTGCCGTGCGCGGTGATCGGCACTTCTTCGATCACGCCGAACGCGGCAGGCACCATGTGGTCGGGCAAGATCGCCGCCGCATGTGCGCGCAATTGCTCGATCACGATTTCTTCGCCGGGTTCCGGCACGACGTACGCCGCGAGCATTGCCCCGAGCGCATCGTTTTCGGTCGCGACGACGACGCACTGCGCGACGGTCGGGTGACCGCCGAGCACGGCCCCGACCTCGCCGAGCTCGATCCGGAACCCACGAATTTTGACCTGCTCGTCGGAACGTCCGACGAACTCGATGTCGCCGTCGCTGTTGCGGCGCGCGAGATCACCTGTTCGGTACAGCCGGCCACCCGGCTCGAACGGGTCGGCGACGAAACGCTCGGCCGACAAGCTCGCGCGATCGTGGTAGCCGCGGGCGAGCTGGTCACCACCGATGTAGATTTCGCCGACCACGCCCATCGGAACAAGCTGCAGCGCGTCGTCGAGGAGGTACATGTAGACGTTCTTGTTCGGCGTGCCGATGGGAACGATGCGTGTGCCCTGCGGTCCCTCGACCGCCATTCGCGTCGCTGCCACAACGGCTTCGGTCGGGCCGTAGTGATTGCGAAGCTCGGCGTCGAAGACGTTTGCGAACTTGTCGGCGACCTCGCCAGGCAGCGCCTCGCCACCGACAGGCACGTAACGCAGCTCGCGCCATTCGTTGACTTCCGGCAGGAAGAGAAACGTGCTCAGCATCGAGGGCACCATGTGGAGAACGGTGACTCCCTTGCGGGCGATCAGTTCTGCGACGTACGCGATGTCGCGGAACGCATTCGGCTTCGGCACGACAAGGCGCGCGCCCAATGTCAGCGTTCCGAAGATTTCGAACAGCGACGCATCGAAGCTCACCGACGACGACTGCAGGAGACGATCCTGCGCGGTCATCGCAAACTCTGAGCTGAAGCACGCCAAGTGCTCCGCGATCGCGCCGTGCGACACCGGAACGCCCTTGGGCCTTCCCGTCGAGCCGGACGTGTAGATCACGTAAGCCAAATTCGACGGACGCAGCGGGCGGAGCCGGTCGGCATCGGTCGGGTTGGCGCCCGACAGCTGTGCTGCCTCGGTCTCGGCCTTCGCGAACGACTCCGGGTCGAGTCGGAGCTTCGGCTTCGCATCCTCGGTCATGTAGTCGATGCGGTCGGCGGGATAGGCAGGGTCGATCGGCAGGTAGGCACCACCCGACTTCAGTACCGCCAGCGACGCGACGAGGAACTCGACCGAGGTCGTGAACTCCAGCGCCACAATGTCTTCGGGAGCGACGTCCTGGCCGATCAACCAATGCGCCAACCGGTTCGCGCGGGTGTTCAGCTCCGCGTAGGTAAGGTCGACCTGGTCCGACGTCACCGCCAGCGCGTCTGCCGACGCCGCAACCCGGTCTTCGACCAGCGCGACCAAAGTGTTCGGCTGCACATCGACAAGTGCGCCGTGCGAGACCTCGAGGATCTCGGCCCTGCCCGATGCTCCCAGCATGTCGATGTCACTGATGCGCTGCGCCGGATCGGCCAAGACCTGGTCGAGTAGCTTCACATAGTTCGCGAGGAGTTGCTCGACGATCGGCCGGTCCAACACATCGACCAGGTACTCGGCCTGGATCCGCGCCGAGTCGCCGGTCGATACAACCATGAGGCCCAGCGGTTCCTGAGACACCGAGCTGGCGAGATCCAACTCGGTGGCGGCTATCCCGGCGAGCGCGAATCCGTCCACGCTGCTGCGTGCGCTGAAGCTCAGTTGGACGAGTTGCGCGAGAACATCGCGGCCCGCGACACGGTCCGGATTGATCTCCCGGATCACGCGATCCAGGCCAACGCTCTGATGCGCGAAGGCACCCGCAGCTGCGTCTCGGGCGGTCGCGACAAGCTCGGTGAACGTCGACGACCGGTCGAACGACGACCGGACGAGAACGGTGTTGCCGAAGTATCCGATCAATGCGTCGGCGTCGGCACCGCGACGGTTGGTGACAGGGACGGCGACGACGAGATCCGTTGCAGCGGTGTACCTGAAGACAACGGCGTCGAACGCAGCGAGCAACACCATGTACGCCGTCGCGGACTGCTCGCGAGCGAACTCGTTGACTCGGCGCATGAGATCGGGCGAGACATCGACGCTGCAGTGATCTGCACGGGTGGTGCGTGCGGCGAAGGAGCGTTGCCCAGGCAGCTCGAGCGGCTCCGGAAGCGGCGCCAAGTTGTTGCGCCAGTACTCCACGTCCGATTCGGACGGCTCGCTGCCGTCCAACACTTCGACGTCGATGTACTGCGCGCGCAGATCAGGCAGGTCGCTGCGGTTGTACGCCGCATTGACCTCGGCAAAGAACACACTCCACGAGTCGTCGTCCCACGCAATGTGGTGTACGACAAGAACGAGAGCGGTCGCGTGCTCGCCCATCTTGACGGTCGTGACGCGGAGCGGAAGGTCGTGTGCGAGATCGAACTCGCGGCCGAACTCCCGTCGAGTCAGCACCTCGAGTCGGCGCTCCCGGCTTTGCTCGGACATGTCGGTGAGGTCGTTGTGCTGCCACACCACGTCGGCGTCGGCCTGCGCAGCCTGGTACGGCTCGCCGTCGTCGTCGACTCCGTAGGTGGTGCGCAAGACTTCGTGCCTGCCGACGACCGCGGCGAATGCACCGCGCAGCCGTTCTTCGTCCAGTTTACCGACAAGGCGATATGCCACGCAGATGTTCAGCGTGGTGTCCTGCGGATCGCGGGTTTGCACGAACCACATGCGGCGCTGGCCCGCGGAGAGTCTGCTGCGCTCGCCCGCCGCGCGCGTCGTTCGGGGAGCAGATTCGGTTGCAGCCAAACCGCTTTCGCGTAGACGTTGGGCAAGCAGCAGCTTGCGGCGCGCGGCAATATGGTCAGACATGTACTGGTCCCTCGTTACTCATCAACCGCACGACGTCATCGAGCGAGGCGCCGCCCAAAATGGCAGCCACGGGAAGGTCTCGGTTCAATTGCGCTTTCACGCGCTTACGGAAATCCAACGCTTGCAATGAATCCAAGCCGAGCGCGACGAGCGGAACCGAGCCGTCGATCGCATCCGCGTCGTCGACTCCCATCACGAGGTTGAGCTCCTGCAGGATCTGTTCGGCCAAAGTTCCGGCCGGCGCCTGGATGGGGGCAGCGACCACAGGGGCTTCCTCGACGGGTGCCGCCACCGCCTCGGGTACCAACGACGAGAGCATCGGCCCATAGCCGAAGACTCCGAGAATCGCAGCGACTTCCGCCCAGTCCGCGGAGATCACGATGCCATCGCGCGGCTCGGTCAACCCGACAGCGATCGCGTCGGCGGGCCGCATCGGAATGACGCCCGCTCCTTCGACTTTCGCGACGCCTGCATCGTCCAGCGGACCTTGCACGCTCCACAGTCCCCACTGGACCGAGACACAATCGACGCCCTGTTCGCGGAGCTGGCGAGCCATGACATCGAGCATCCGGTTGGTGACGGCGTAGAGCAGTTGTCCCCTGCCACCGAGCGTGGCGGCGACCGAGGAACACAGGAGCACGCGGCAACCCGCGGTCAACGGAAACGCGCGCAGCACGTTGCCGACACCGAGGATCTTCGACCTGCTGGCGTCCTCGACTGCCTCGGGCGTGATGTCCTCGAACGCGCTGTCGACATAATTCACCGCCGCGTGGATCACGACGCTGGCCGGATGATCCTCGAAGTCTGTGGCCCGCAACAGCAACGCGGACTCGTCGCTCACGTCGCATGCCGCGACCACGAGCTCCGTCGAGCTGGCCTTGCGGATGCGGTCCAACTGTGGCGAGATCGCCGCGGTTTCGCCGGATCGGCTCAGCAACGTGACGCGGTCGGCACCCTCGCGAGCGAAGTGCTCGGCGAACTCGAGCCCGAGTTTGCCTGTGCCACCGATGATCACGACGTTGCTCAGGTCGTACGGTGCGCTGTGCGCAACGGCGTCGTCGACAACGAGACGCTTGGCGTAGAGCTTGCCGCCGCGAAGGGCGAGGTCGGACTCCCCCGCCGTGTGCAGTGCCGCGACAACTGCTGCGGCTTTCGCGGGGCGGGCATAGTCGGCCGACAAGTCGAGGTGTCGGAATGCGACGCTCGGATGCTCGGTGGCGATCGAGCGATAGCCGGCGCTCACCGCGCCGTGGAACAGGTTCTGCGCCGGGTCGTCCGCGGTCACGACCTCGCCGTCGACGGTCACCAGCCAGATGTCCTCGACCCCGACTTCGAGACCCGGCCACCAGCGGCGATTGCCGAAGAAGTCCGCGAACTTCGCGACCGCACCTGCAGCGTCCAGGTCGGGCAACGCGGGCAGCAGGACGACGACGGTGTCGAAGTCGCGGGTATCCGCGCGATCGGGGTCGTACAGCGCAGCAGTCGCGCCGTGCCCATCCGCTGCTTCGAGCAGCGCTGCGGCGAAATCTGCGCACTCGCCGGTGTGGTCGACCAACTGGATCGTGCGCGGCCGCACCAACGACCGCTTCTCGAGCCGGACCCAGTTCTCCACCAGCCGTTGTGGATACGAGTCGTCCGCACTCTCGATCGCGGGGGCCGCAGAAGGTATGGCGGCTGAAGGAATGTAGTTCGCCCACAGCGTCATCGTCTGCATCTGTACGTGCGGGAAATCCCGCAGCGGCAACGGGGGCGGACCGCTCGACTCGATACGCAGCGCGTCCCAGCAATAGTTGATGTCGTTGACCGCGACCGTCGCCACGTTTCGCGTGAACTCGCGGAGGTCGGTGGCAGTTCGTCGCGACGTTCCGGTCACACGGAACGTACGATCCGGGGCCGCGACGCTGAGGTTCTCCTGGATCGCGAGCATGAGGGTCGGGTTCTCGGCGATCTCGACGTACGTGTCGACCTGCTCGGTGACCGCGCTCTCGATCGCGAGATCGAAGCGCACGGTGTTGCGCAGGTTCCAGAACCAGTACTCGTCGATCGGGATTTCGGGGAGGACCGGGCCACCGAGCGTCGCGCCGAGGCACGGGATCTGTGGTTCGAGGAAGGCCGCCTCGTCCAACAGCCCGCCGATGACGCCGCGGAACTCGTCGTGGAACTTGCTGACGACCGACGTGTGCGCCGGGTACTCGACGCGGATCTCCCTCGCGAACTTTCCCTCTTCGGTGAGCGCGGCGACCATCTCGAGCAACGTCGTCCGTTCACCGGATACGCAGAGGATGTGCGGCGAATTGACCACCGACAGCTCCGCCCAACCCGAGTGCCGCGCGATCATCGCTTCGCACTCGTCGCGGTCGATCGCGACGACGGCCATCGTGCAGTTTCGGGGAGCAACTCGCTCGACGACATCTGCGCGCGTCTGCACAACGCGAATGGCGTCTTTCATCGTCATCGCGCCGGATATGTACGCTGCAGCGATTTCGCCTTGGCTGTGTCCGATCACCGCGGCGGGTGCCACGCCCGCCGCGCGCCACATCGCGGAAAGGCCGACCATCTGCAGGAACAGCGCCGGTTGCACGACCCGCACATCGTTGTCGTGTTGGTCCTCGGTTTCGAGAATGTAGGACAGCGGCGATTTTCCGAAGACCTCGTGGAAAGCCCGGTCGCCCGCATCGACCTCGGCACGGAACGCCGGAGACAAGTCGTAGAACAGTCGGCCCATGCCGGGACGCTGGCTACCCTGACCAGGAAAGACGTAACCGACCTTGCGCGCCCCGGCCGGCACGGTCGTTGCGACGACGGCTGGATGTTCTGCACCCTCGGCGATCGCTCGCAGTGCGCGGAGAAGGCCTTGCCGGTCGTTGACCATCGCCAGTGCGCGATGCCGACGAGCAACGCGAGTCCGCAGCAGAGTCGACGCCACACTCCGCGGCGTAACGTCCTCATGCTCTTCGACGTAACCGAGCAGCGCGGTTGCTTCCTTCTTCAGCAGCTCCGCGGAATCCGATGACAGTAGAACAGGAATGCTTCCGTCGGGAAGCTGATACTCAGACATCAGTGCCTCCGGCGCAGGGCATAGCGATGATGGCGTGCGCATTGGTCCCGGCCACGCCGAACGACGAGACGGCGCCGTAGCGAACCCCGTTGCGGGGTTCCCAGTACTCGAGTTTCTGGGCGAGCCGCAGCTTTCCGCGGGTCCAGTCGACCTTGGTGGTCGGATTGTCCGAGAAGAGGCTCGGCGCGATGTAACCGTGCTCGCCGCAGAGCAGGACCTTGATCAATCCGAGAATTCCGGACGCCGCCTGGGCGTGGCCGAAGTTGGATTTCAAGGAGCCAAGCAAAGCCTCCGACGAGTCGGCCGCGCCGTAAGTGTTTTGGAGAGCGTTCAATTCGAGTGGATCCCCGAGCGGTGTGGCGGTGCCGTGTCCCTCGATCATGCCGACATCGCCCGGATCGATTCCGGCTGCGGCGATTGTCTTTTCGATCAGGCGCTCTTGCGCTTGGGTGCTCGGCACGACGATCGGCATACCCGCGCCGTTGTGGTTGATTCGGGTCGCGAGCACCTGGCCGTAGATTCGGTGGCCCTGCTCGCGCGCACGCGATTCGTGCTCGACGATCACGACGCCCGCGCCTTCGCCCCAGAGTGTTCCGGTGGTGTCGTCGGCGTAGGAGCGGCAGTGGCCGTCGGTCGCAAGCCCGTTGTTCTTGGAGAATTCGAAGAAGGCGGCGGGCGATCCCATGACGCAGACCGCGCCGGCAAGCGCCCAATCGCATTCGCCGTTGCGGATTGCGCTCACAGCCATATGCAGCGCCGTCACCGACGACGCACACGCGCTATCGACGCTGACCGATGGACCGACCAGACCGAGGCTGTGCGAAATTCGACCCGCAACCGCACCGAGGGCGGTACCAGTCACCCGGTGCCCGGTGTATTCGTTGACCTCGCCCGCGCGCGGTCCGTATTCGCTGATGGACACGCCCATGTAGCAACCGACGTCTTCGCCGCCCAGCGCGCCTGGGTTGATTCCTGCGTTTTCGAGGGCTTTCCACGCGACGCGCAGTCCGACTCGTTGCTGCGGGTCCATCGCCACCGCTTCACGAGGCGAGATCCCGAAGAACAACGGATCGAATTCCGTTGCTCCTGCGAGAAACCCACCGGCGTCGCAAACTTTTCCCCAGCCGTCGAGCCGGGAGACCGACAACAACTGTTCGACGGGCCAATCGCGGTCGCGCGGGAAGGGCTGCAACGATTCTTTTGCATCGGCCAATGTCGACCAGAACGCGGCGAGAGTATCGATTCCACCGGGGGCCTCGACCGCCATTCCGGCGATGACAATCGGGGCGTTGTCCATTGCGATCATCGACTCGGAGTATGTGCCGGCGCCAACAACTCGGCGATACCGTGCGCGCACTCGTTCACGTAGAAATGACCGCCGTCGAACACGGTGACCTGCGCTTCCTTGCTGGTGTGTCGCGACCAGCCATATAGATCCTTCGGCTTGATGAACGGGTCTTCCGCCCCACCGATCGCATGGATGTCCGCGTTCACGACCACACCTTCGGCACACGTATATGCGTCGAATGCGCGGTAGTCCAACTTCATGACAGGCAAGGCGAGTTTCATGACTTCGCGACTCGCGAGCACGTCGCCGCCGGTGCCTTCGAGGTTGACCATGTGGTCGAGCAGTTGCTGATCGTCGCTGGGGTGCGGCGGCAGTTCGGCGATGCGATCCGGCGCAACGGCGGCCGACACGACGAGGAGACGGACATCGAAGCCTGCTGCCTCGGCAAGCCTCACGAACTCGAAGGCGACGATCGCACCCATGCTGTGTCCAAACACCGTGATCGGCTGACTCGTGTCCGAATACCAGGTTCGGAACTCGCCGAATGCTCCCGCGGCAAGCTCGGGGAGCGTCTCCGCTGCGGGCTCGCGGACGCGGTCCTGACGCCCCGGATATTGAAAGACGATCGTGTTGAACGTCTCGCTCTGCAACTTGGAGAACGCTCGGTAAGCGGACGCACCGCTACCTGCGTGGGGGAATATCAGCAGCGGCGGGCGTGGCTGGGGACCTGGCTTGTGAAATTGCCTGATCCAGCCAAGAGGGGTGGGCATACCGCTACTCCGTGTTCTGCCATCTAGGCGGTCGTTCAATTTCTTCGACTTTAGCCTAGGCTAGCCTAATCGAAGGCCACCCTCCGGTTACCTGCGGCGCATCGCGGTATGCAGGCTAGGCTAGCCTCATGCGGATCGTGTCTAAACGGCAACTGCCAGAAGTGTCCGAGGAAGTTCGCCGGACTCCGGCCCCGACGGTCCCTACGTTCGAAAGTCCGTATGGCGCACGCCTTGTCGACCCGGACAGCGACGATCCCGAGCGGATTGCATCCTGGATGCAGCTCCCCCACCTCGTCGAAACATGGGAGCAGCCGTGGTCGGTCGAAGAATGGCGGGCCGACAGTATCGCCCGCCTGAGCAGCTCGTATTCGCTGCCGTTCATCCTCACCTACGACTTCGCCGCGATCGGCAGACCCGAGGACGGCGTCCAGGACATCGGGTATTTCGAGCTATACCGCGTAGCGAAGGACGAATGCGCGCTTCTCTACGACGCCGATCCCCATGACATCGGTTTTCACATCGCAACCGCGAGCCCGGCGCTGACCGGACGCGGAATTGTCTCGGAGTGGATGGCCGTTCTCGCGCGAAGTATCTGGTCTGCGGAACCACGCTGTCGGCGCATCATCGGCGATCCGGACTTCCGAAACATCAGGGTGCGACGAGCACTCGAGAAGCGCGGGTGGCGAGACCTCGGCGAGGTCGATGTCCGACCGGATCGGCGAATCGCGCTGTACGTATTGCCGCGCCATTCCGAAGACCTGCCGCACCTGCGACCCGGCATGCAACAGTGACCGGATCCGTTCCGGCCGCGTGGTGAGCCCCGGGAAAATGTGCCGCCGGGCAAGCGCCTGCATCGCGATGCACTCGTCGGGAATGCCTCGTGGAGCAGATCGCTCATCGAGTCGACAAACAGCGCTGCGTTGGGATCCGCCTGCCTGGTGAACTCGTTCCCGATCTGGTACGAAGCAAACACCGCACACAACTCGGGAGGGTGCTTGCAGCTGAAAGTTAATGCAGGAGTTCTTCCCCCGCAGATTCAGCCGATCCCGTACAACGACAACGGCCGGTTCTGCCGCTGATGTCAGGGTTCTGGGGTTGGTGAGCCGTACGGCGCAAACGCTCGCGTCTTATTGCCTCGATCGTGCTGGTGAGTGTTGGTGTGGCCAGCCTTTTCGCGAGCCTTACGACGTTGCTTGCCGGTTCGGATGCAACTCACTGGACTGGCCGAACAGCAACATTCGCGTTCATGCTCCTGATCGTGCTGCACGCATACTGGGAGCACGAGAACGTTAACGCTGAGCCTGTAGTTGATACCGACACGACTGGGTAGAAGAGAACTTCTAGTTCGCCACAACAGCGGTATGCCCTTACGCGCAACGACATTGACGGCAGCCACACTCACCAACCCGAGCAGCAGCCCGACGAGTATCGGCGGATCAAGAACGGGTGTACACCCCATCAGGGCAAACCCACCCCAACGAGGATCATCGCTTCCCGCGCGGCCGTGGTCATGACGCCAATCCTGCTCGTTCGGCTGCGATGCCGCCGAACTGAGCCCAGCACTTCGCCAGTAGCCAATACAACCTACAGGTTGTATTGGGAAGGAATGTGGACGGTCATCCTGCTCGCCGAAGTCGATGAATGGTTCATCGGCCTAGACGGCGATACCAGCGAGTCTGTTGCCGACGCGATCGACGAACTCGAACGCAAAGGACCACTGCTCGGTCGTCCACTAGCCGACCGGATCAAAGGATCGAAACTCCACAACCTGAAAGAACTCCGTCCACCCGCCACGACCGTCCGCATTCTGTTCATCTTCGATCCGCAGCGCCAAGCCGTGCTGCTTGCCGCTGGCGACAAGACCGGCCAATGGGCCAAGTGGTACACCGACAACATCCCGAAAGCTGAACGGCGATACCAGGACTGGATAGACGCAACACCGAAATAACACCGAAGGGAAAGACCATGGGAACAGCCCGTACCTGGCGCGATGTGCGCGCCGACGCTATCGACCGCGGACAGATCACCGAAGAAGGCATCGCCAAGGCTGGCGAGCGCCGCGAAGAGTTCACCCGCGCCTACGGGCTCGCAGAGGTGCGCAAATCTCTGGGCGCCCGGCAGATCGACATTGCGTCGCTGATCGGCGTCTCGCAGGCAATGGTGTCGAAGCTCGAACGTGGCGACATCGGGCACACCGAGATCGGGACGTTGCGGTCCTACATCGCCGCCCTCGGTGGCCGGCTGGAAGTACGGGCCAACTTCGGCGACGAGACCCTAACAATCCAGTAGCGGAGTGGCAGCATCAGCGGGACACCATTGACGCAGTTCGAGGTAGCCGTCTCCGTTGCCCGTATTTACACGAAATGATAAGAGCGCGAGCTTGTGTATAGCCGGTCAGTGACCGCATGATCTTGCTCGATGAGCACGAATCGTTGGCAGGTGCGCCTCACGCCTGCGGAGCTGCCGGATGTTTCTGATTCGATCGGGGTCGTCGCTGGGTCTCGCGACGGTTGGGGTGAGTGGCTTCGACGATCGCAGGTAGTGCCAGGAACACCGTTCTTGTTGTCACCGACATTCGAGTACGACGTCGCGCTCAACGGGTTCTTCCAGAGTGTGGAGATGGTGACCGATGCCCGATCGACGCAAGTGGGGTATGCCCTGGACCTGGCCGCGTTCCTGACATTCCTATGGTCCGCGCGCCAGCAACGATCATGGCGAGACGCGACGGAGGCCGATCACCTGGCCTACTTGTATTGGCGCCGAAGGGATCCGGAGGGCCCGCAGGTGTCGGGTGCGGCCTGGAATCGGGAGGTGGCCGCGGTCAACCGGTTCTATCGGTGGGCGGTCCAGCGCGGTCATGTTCGAGTGAGTCCGGTGCCGCAGACATGGCGGCGTCCTCTGCCCCCGGATGTCGGTGGGAATCGGCGAGCGTCGGACGAGCTGCGGCCGGCGACATACGCCCACGATGCGGTGCGGGACCGGGTGCAATGGTTGCCGCCGCCGGAGTACCGACTGTGGCGCGATGTCGGCGTGCGGGGGTTCTCCCCGGATGGGTTGCCGCGTGGAACGTTTCGGGGGCGTTGGGGTGCACGTAACGCCACATTCTGCGACTTGATGGTGAGGACGGGGTTGAGGGTGTCCGAGCAGGCCGCGCTGACGGTTCTGGAGGTGCCGTCGGATTCGGGATCCGCTGGATATCAACGGTTTTGGTTGTCAGCTGCGATCGCGAAAGGTGGATCGGCGCGGTGGGTCTATGTGCCGCCGTCCGTCATCAACGATCTGAATGCGTATGTGGCAATCGATCGGCCAGCCGTGGTCGCGGCGGCGCGTGAGCAGGACAGGTATCGCCGGATTCGCCGTCCGTTGGTGATCGAGGATCCGGGCCGTCACGTCGCCACCGAAGTCACCGCGCAGGGGGTGAGCCGTACGGTGAAGCTCACGAATCTGACTGCGTCGGAACGACGCCGGTTGCTGGTGGAACGACCCGACGGTGTGGAGCCGGCAGCATTGTGGCTAGGTGAGCACGGCTGGCCATTGTCCGCCGACGCCTGGAAGAAGATGTTCGCCGACGCGAACGACCGGTGCTCCGCTGTCGGGGTGCCGCTCGCGGCGCATGCGCACATGCTGCGGCACACATTTGCGGTGGTGACGTTGGAGCAGTTGCAACGCGGCCATCTTGCGGCGCTGGCCGAGATGTCACCGGACCAGCGTGGCCACTACACGCGGATATTCGGTGACCCTCTCGATTGGGTTCGCCGCCGCTTGGGGCATCGCTCGGTCGTGACGACACAGATCTACCTGCACGCCTTGGCCGAGCTCGAGATGCACACTCGGATGGCGTTGGTCCCGGACGGCTGGGACGATCCACCGACGGCGCTATCTGAGCAGCCACCAGGCGACAGTGAGGTGCGGGATTCGCCGGTGGTGATTTTGTGACGAGCAACGGCCGAGCCGGCACCCATGTAGGGCGCCCGGCGCCGATGCCGGACGTCGACTACCGGCCGCCGCCGAGTGTGGTCGCACCCGAGCGGCTGTCCGGGTCCTGGACCGTCGATTTCATCGGAGAAGACGGGCGCACAAAGACGTTCAGCTTCACAGGATTGCCCCTGCCTGGATGGCATCCGGTGTTGGCGGCAGCGTTCGAGAATCTGGTGGGGCCGGCAGGAACGCGGCGCACGCTCTGCTCTGCAGTCACTGCGTGGTCCTGGATGCGCCGTCTGTTGCTGTTCCTGGCCGAACTGACCAATCCGCCGACCGTGCCGCAGCATCTGACCGCGAGCCAGGTCGACGCATTCGTACGCCGCATTCGCGGGACTTCTCCAACAGCGCACCGGCGAGCCGTGGAGACGCTGCGCGCGTTGCATCGGCATGAGCCGCTGCACGAACACGTCGCTCCCGCTGTTTTGGACTACCTCGACCAGCGGATCCGGAAAGTGCCGCAACTGAGTACGACGGGATATTCGGATGGCGAGTTTACGCGGCTGGTCACGGCGGCCCGCGCCGATGTTGCCGCGATCCGGGATCGCATCGATGCCGGGGAGCAGCTTCTCTCGACTTGGTCGACCGATCCGTCGGCCGTCGAGATCTCGGCCACTGCTGTTGCCGCGCAGCTCGCCGTGATGGCGGAATCGGGTGTGATCCCTCGAATCCCGAGCTATCGGGCCGTCATCGAGCGGCGTGGTCGAACCGCGTTGGCGCAGACACTGTTTGTGACCCAGACCGATCGGGAACCGTTGCTGGTCCTGCTGGCCGCGGTGACCGGCCGCAACAGCGAGACCCCCAAGGAGTTACCGGCAGAGCACCGGGTTCTGGACGGGCGCGCTGTCGAGTTGCAGGTCGTCAAACGGCGCCACGGCCCCAACCGCTGGTACGACACAGTCACGTGGGAGATCGGTCCGCCGCATCGGCAACTGCACACCCCGGGCGGTCTGTATCTGCTGCTGCACCGGCTGATGGCACGCGGGCGCGCGTTCAGTGGCTCGCACACGTTGTGGTCGACATGGCGCAACGGCGTCCATACGGGCCTGGCGCAGATCGACGAACATCACGACCCCTTCGCCCGGAATCTGTCGGCGGGGGTGGTTGTCAGCCGGTGGGGGCGGCGGCACGAGCTCCGCGCGGACCCGACCCGCGCGGACGAAATCGGTGAGCCTTTGTCGGTGGAGCTGCGCCGGATCCGCACGACCGTGGAGGTGCGGCGGACCCGTGCGGTCGGCGGGCATCTGCCCTCGGCGGTGCAGTCCAACACTATGGCGGTGCTGTTCGCGAACTATCTTCGCGGCGATGCGACGGCGCAGGCGTGGGCCGAAGAGGTCCTCGGCGAGGCGGTCGCCGACGCGGAAGCAGCCGCGCTGGCGGTGCATCGTCAAACCCTCAGCGTCTCAGGGCATTCGGTGCTGCCGTTGCACGATGCCCAGCCCGCAGGTGAACGGTCGGTGGAGGGGGCCTGGAACCGATGCGCCGATCCGCAGCAGCATCCGACCACGGGCAGGGCGTGTCGGCAAGTGTCGTTCCTGGATTGTTTCCACTGCGGCAATTGCCTGATCACCCGATCGCACCTGCCCGCGATCCTAGCGTTGCTGGACAGCCTCGCCGAGCGCCGCACCCTGCTCGGCGAAGGCGACTGGTGGCAGCGGTACGGCACCGTGTGGGCCGCCATCCGCAGCGACATTCTGCCCAAGTTCACCCCCGCCGAAGTGACCGAAGCATCGGACATGAAACCGCAACGGCCGCTGCTGCAATTGGCCGAAGACCCATGGGAGCGCCCGTGACACACGCTGCGCTCGATTCCGGTCGACTCCCCGAGGACAGCGCATTCGTGTTGGCTGGTCAGAGCCTGCTGCCGGGGGTGTCGCTGACCGCGACGTCACGCTTCGCCGAGGACACGTGGCGGCTCGAACCGGCGGTGCTACAGCAGCACGGCAAATCCCAGTCGCTGTACTTTCAGAATGTGCCAGACCGGTATCGGCGGGGCGCGAAACAGTTGTGTTACGCCATGCTGTCCGGGCCGCTGCCGCCAGGGGAGAATCGGCAAAGCGTGCACGGTATCCGAAGCACCCTCAACGATCTACGCAGGTTCATGCGGTGGCTGGACTCGGAGAAATCCGACCTCGATCGCCTCTCGGCAGTGACGGATGCTGTTCTGACGGACTATCAGCGGCACCTGCTGAACCTCGACCTCACCGCAGGAAGTAGGGAGAACGCGCGGCGGGCGGTCACGTTGTTGTGGTGAGTCGCCGGGGGGAATTTCACCCCCCGGCGCTCTCAGAACCGTGCGTGACAGTCTCCCGTCACACGGCTCCCGCCGTCGAACCCGACGGTAAGGCTCCATGCCGCCAGTGCACGAACATGCCCGGGTAGTCGGTGG
>JBBSKP010000040.1:0-27739 GCA_038256175.1 Mycobacteriales bacterium | reverse complement strand
TCGAGGCGATCAACGGGCGCCTCGAGCACCTACGTGGCATCGCTCTCGGTTTCCGCAATCTCGACCACTACATCTTGCGGTCCCTGATCCACTCCGGCCAGCTACAGGAACGGATCAACGCACTCTGAATCCGGAAGAGCCTGGTAATGCCGCCGAGATCGGAAACGTCGCACAGACAGACAACACTGCCCTCGACGAGCACGCGTTGCGTGTCGACCAGGTCCAGTGGTTGGCCGAGAAGATTGCCAAGGATGCCCACGACGCCGCTGTTGCGGCCGAGGCGGAAGCCCGCCGCCCGAAGGCTGTTGGTCCTGTCATCGGAATCGTGACCTCGCTGTTCGGGCAGCGTTGGGGCACGTTGCACGCAGGTGTCGACTTCGCGAACGCCATCGGTACACCGATCACGTCGGTGACCGACGGCACCATCATCGAGGCGGGTCCCGCATCCGGATTCGGGCTGTGGGTGCGTGTCCAACAGGACGACGGCACCATCGGCGTCTATGGTCACGTCAACGACATCCTCGCGGCCGTTGGCCAGCGCGTACGCGCAGGTGACGTTATCGCCACCGTCGGCAATCGTGGCCAATCGACCGGCCCGCACCTGCACTTCGAGGTGTGGGCGCCCGATGGCCAGAAGATCGATCCTTTGCCGTGGTTGTTGTCGCGCGGCGTGGCGATCGCACCGTCGGCGGAAGCCTTTTCCTGACGGCAGAGAGGACTGTCCTGACGGAACAGAGGACTGATCGACCATGAATGATCTCGGAGAGCTCGAGGCGGAAGTCATGGCCCGGCTGTGGGCTGCGCCGGAGCCCGCATCGGTGCGCGATCTCGTCGAACTGCTCGCGCAGACCCGGAAACTTGCGTACACAACTGTTCTGACGGTCGTCACGCACCTCCATGAGAAGGGTTGGGTCGACCGGGAAAAGCGGGGCAGAGCTTTCTACTATCGCCCGTCACGGACTCGCGCCGAGGCGACCTCGCGAACAATGCGGGAGCTGCTCGACGACAGTGCAGATACCTGCGAGGTGCTCGCTCTTTTCGCGACGACGCTGGCACCGCACGAATACGACGCCCTCGGAGCGAGCTGGGATGCGCAATGGACCGCGATCCCGCGGCGACACCTTCGCTAGTCAGGTCCGACCTGCCAGCAATAACTCCGCAACACGAGAGTCCGTTTCGACTCCATCGTCGTAGTCGCCCTCACCGTTCAGCGAGTTCATGATCGCCAGGGTGTATCGCTGGTTCGGTCCGGCGAAGCCGACAGAGTTGATTACCCACCCGGATTGCTCCTCCGACCAGCCGTCCTTGTTTCCGGGTCGTGCACCTGGCCCGGCCGCCCACACTCCCCACTGCTGATTGGCGTCCACCTGCTGGAGCTGGCCGACGATGTATGCGCGGTCGGCGGGGTTCAACCGATCGAGAACGTACTGGATGAGGCGGTCCAAATCTTTAGGCGTGCACTTTTGAAATCCCCAGTACGGGTAGTCGTCGCTGAAGCCTTGCTCGGGTGTGAGGTCGGTCATGCCGTACGCGGCGAAGTCGTTGTTGTAGTCGAAGTGGTCATCGCCGGAGTAGCGGAACCAGAGGGTGTCTGCGGCGTCGTTGTCGGACGAATGCAGCATCTGGCCGATGAGGTTCTTGTCGTCCTCGGTGAGTGTGATCGCCCCGCTACGGTCGCGAGTGAAAAGGTCGACCACCATCGCGAGCTTGATGGTGGAGGCGGTCCAGACCATCGTGCCCGCGTGATCGTTGCGGTACGACGCGCCGGTGATCCGATCGCGCAGCACGTATCCGACGGTTCCCGGTCGCTGTGCGATATAGCTATTTGCGGCTGAAATACGTTGCTGCAGATCGCAATCCAGGCCGGACTCATTCGTGTGGCAGGCGCCTGCCGGTGTGGTCGGCAAGGTGGGGGCGGGAGATGGAGTCGGTGGCGGGGGGAGTGGTGGGGGTGCTGGGATCGTGCTCGTTCTGGTGGCGGCGGGTGTTCGTGACGTCGTCGGAGCGGGTGTTGGCGCCTGCGACGCGGCTCGATCTTTCGCTGTCGGGATAGTGCAGCCGGCGGCGCCTGTCACCGTCGCGATCCCGACGACGGCGACCATCAGCCGACGCCGCAACTTCCGATCGATGAGCATCCCTAATTCAACCTGGCGGGGGACCGAGTGGGCCGGTTGCGCTGCGGCGCGCCGCTACCTATTCTCTAGGCATCATGAAGCGACTTCTCGTAGTACGCCGCCGTAGCGGGGTCTGATTCGGACCGGCCCCCCGCTGCGGGCCGTTGCGCTACGACTTTCCTTACGCTAGGAACCTGTCGGTCCTTCCTTCTCGTTGGAAGACCATCCGATGGACACGATCACCCGCTTTTCAGATTGTTCGATCACCCGCGCAGAGACCTTTTCGGATCCGTTCGCTGCCCGGTTCGGAATCGCGATGCCGAAGACACTTCGTGCACAAACAACCGGACTGAGCTGGCCTGAGTTCCTCGATCGGTACTGCCCCACTGCCGGTCCTATCGGCCTCCGGTCGTGGACGCAGTCCGGTCCCGCGGTCGCCGGCATGCGGCCATACGAGGCCACTCTGTCGTTCGGAGCAGACGTTCGGACAATCCGTCTGCACGCGGCCGGACCGATCGCCGCGCTGAGCGCTGTGTTGTTCGACGCAGGTTTCGGCGTCGAGGTGCTGGCGTTTCACCAGCAGCGGACCGCGGAAGGGACCGCGACGTTCGTCCATTGCGAGCACGAAGGTCGGCGCCACTGGGCCGTGTCGATATCGACCGATGCGACGGACTCTGCTTTGCGCGCGATCATTGCCGCCACAAACATCCTCACCCGGTCGGGCCGGTGATCGCGCTCAGTTCCGGAGTTTGTTGAGGATCCGGACGAGATGCGTCCTGTCCTCGTCGTCGAGAACTCCGAAGAATGCTTCGGTTTCGGCGTCGCGACCAGCTTGGATAGCCCTCCCGACTCGCGTGCCCTCGCCGGTCACGGCCACCAGGGTCGCGCGCCGATCGTTCGGATCCTGCTTGCGTTCGATCAAGCCGCGATCCTGGAGGGCATCGACAACTTCTGTGGTCGAGCGGGCGGCGATGTGCAGATGATCGGTGAGTTCGCTCAGCCGCATAGTGCCGTGCCGCATCAATACGCTCAGCGCTCGTGCGTGCGACGGTGCGATGTCCCAAGGCGCGAGTGTCTCCCGCCAAAGCCGCCGCAGCCGCCGGGCAACGCTCCAGAAGGAATCCGAGAGCGTCTCCTCGTCGGCCATGCGAAATAGATTAGCAGGAGATCGTGTTGTTACCTCATGTTGAGGTAGCCTCAGCATTAATCCGAACGGGGGTACTTCCCTTGGTGAAACAACCAGAAACTCGCGGGCGCCGACCCGGTGGCCCGAAGTCGCTCACCGCCGACGAGAAAGAGCAGGCCCGCGCCGTCTCGTTGCCGCGGATCTGGCGGCTCTTCACTGCATATCGATGGTCGCTGGCCATCGTCACGGCGATCATCGTCGCATCTTCCATCGTGGCGATGGCGTCGCCATTTCTGCTGCGTGCCGTCATCGACGTTGCGTTGCCGCAGCAGAATCTCGGTTTGCTCGTCTGGCTCGTCGTCGGCATGCTCGTCGTCGCCGCAGTGACGGCTGCGCTCGGCGTGATCCAGACTTGGATAAGCACCACAGTGGGACAACGCGTCATGCACTCGCTGCGGACCGATGTGTTCGCCCACCTGCAGCGACAGTCGATCGCGTTCTTCACGCGAACACGCGCCGGCGAGGTCCAGTCCAGGATCACCAACGACATCGGCGGCATGCAATCGGTCGTCACGTCGACAGCCAGCTCGATCGCCTCGAATCTCACTACGGCCGTCGCGACCGCCGTCGCGATGGCCGCATTGTCATGGCGGTTGTCGCTGATATCACTCGTCGTGATGCCACCGGCCATCTACTTGACGCGGAAAGTCGCAGGCATGCGCAGGGCGATCACGGCGGAGCGACAGCGTGAGCTCTCGGACTTGAACGTGACCATCGAGGAAGGTTTGTCGATCAGCGGCATCCAACTGAGTAAGACGATGGGAGCGGCAGCCGTGCTGGTCGATCGCTTCACCGCATCATCGACTCGGCTGATCGACCTCGAGCTTCGCTCGGAGCTGGCAGGTCGCTGGCGGATGGCGTCGATGAGCGTGATCTTCGCAGCTATTCCCGCGGTCATCTACTTGAGTGCCGGGTTGCCGATGACTGCGGGCACTATGACGATAGGCACCTTGATCGCGTTTACGACGTTGCAGGCCGGCCTGTTCAGACCCTTGATGGGTCTGCTGAATGTCGGTGTGTCGCTGGCGAGTTCGCTCGCCCTCTTCGCGAGGATCTTCGAATACCTCGACCTTCCGATCGACGTCGAAGATCCTGCGGCGCCGGTCGATATCGACCCAACGAAAATTTCAGGGCATGTGCGCTTCGAGAGCGTCACGTTTGCCTATCCGGGTAGCGATACCGCAGCGATAGCCGGTGTGAACCTCGATGTCCCTGCCGGGACAACATTGGCGATTGTGGGGGAGACCGGCTCGGGGAAGAGCACGCTCGCTGCGCTGGCGGCCCGGCTGTACGACCCGAGCTTCGGCAAGATCACCATCGATGGCGTCGACCTGCGCGACATCAGGCTCACCGATCTGGCCAGTGTGGTCGGCGTCGTCAGCCAGGAGACCTACCTTCTACACACGACCGTGCGAGAGAACCTGCGCTATGCCAAGCCGGATGCAACGGACGCCGAGATCGAGGCAGCTGCACGGGCCGCGCAAATGCACGACTTCATCGCCGGGCTGCCCGACGGGTACGACACCATGGTCGGATCTCGCGGACACCGATTCTCAGGTGGCGAACAGCAGCGGATCGCTATCGCACGGACGTTGTTGCGCGATCCGCGCGTGCTGATTCTCGACGAGGCGACGAGTGCTTTGGACACCGAGACCGAACGTGCCGTTGCGCAGGCCTTCGACCGCCTTGCGCACGGCCGAACGACCATTACGATCGCTCATCGACTGTCGACTGTCCGCGACGCAGACACCATCGTCGTCCTCGATCAAGGTCAGGTCATCGAGTCGGGTACCCACGACAGCCTCCTCGACGCCAAGGGCCGATACGCAGCGTTGGCGGCGTAGTAATTCTGACTGAACCCGGATTCGCCCTGGTAAAAGGGTGTGTCCGGGTTCACCTTGGCCACCTACTTGAACATGTTCAATTGGGTGCTAACCTACTTGAACACGTTCAAATTACTCGAAGGCAGGCGGATCATGGGAACCATCGTCACCACCTACGCGATCTACACAGTCGTCAGCCTCGCGCTGACCTTCTGGGTCGCTCGAACTCTCCAACACAACGGTGAGATATTTCTTGTGGAGGTTTTCGACGGGGAGAAGGAGATGGCGAAGGCTGTCAACCATCTACTCGTTGTCGGTTTCTGGTTGATCAACATCGGCTACATCGCGCTGGCCTTGAAGGTCACCGGCGACGTGATCGATGCCAGGGACGGATTCGAGGCACTGGCAGTGAAGCTCGGTGGGGTGGCGCTCGTCCTCGGGTTCATGCACTTCTTCAATCTGTTCGTGCTCACCCGGATCCGGCGTAACCGCCGGATCGCACATCAGACGCGTCCCATCCCACCGCTGCCGCCGATGGGATTTCCCTTCGCTCAGCGTGGCCCGGTCCCACAAGTCCGTTGACATGAAGTTCGAAGATTCGGCCGCTCGCCGGTCGGCCACGATAGCCCGTCGGAATGACTCGGCGGGCTACAGTTGGCGCCGTGGGTACACGGCAACCGATGGACACGCTGTGACAACGCCATCCGATCTGCCGACCACCGCTCGCGGCGAAGAAACTCGACGGCGAATCGTCGATACCGCGCTTCGACTCTTCGAAGAGAAGGGGTACGCGAAGACAACGATGCGAGGTGTGGCTGCAGAGGCCGGCGTCAGTCTGGGAAACGCGTACTACTACTTCGCCTCGAAAGACCATCTGGTTCAGGGCTTCTACAGCCAGATTCAGCAGCTGCACGCGGATGCGGTTCTAGGCAAGCTCGACGAATCGACATCGTTGGCGGAGCGCTGGGAGCTGGCCGAGCTGGCCTTCGTTGACGTTGCGGCGCCGTTTCACCAATTCGCCGGGAAGTTCTTCGCCATCGCCGCCGAGCCGACCAGTCCGTTGAGCCCGTTCAGCGACGAAAGTCAGTCTGCCCGTTCGGCATCGACGGCGATCATGCGGGAAGTCGTTGCGGGAGCGAGAATCAAGGCGGATTCCCGCCTGCTGCAGGAACTACCCGACCTGATGTGGTTGGCGCACATGGGCATCGTGCTCTTCTGGGTGCACGACAACAGTGCGAACCAGCAGCGGACGCGCACGCTGGTCCGCAGGGTTGCGCCCCTCGTCGAGCGGATCATCTCGTTGTCGCGGCTTCGACCGCTGCGATCGAACCTTCATCAGGTCCTCGATCTGATCGCCGATCTTCGCCGACCGGATGGGTTGAACTGAGCCACTCGCTCACGGGACGCCGAGCAGGCGCAATCCCGCCGCAGTCGCTGCAGCGGCAACGACAATGAGGACAAACGGCGCCCTCCGCCAGGCCAAGAGGCCGCCGATAGCCATGCCCGCCGGACGGGCGAACCCAGCGAACTCGTGCCCGTCGATCAATGCAGACGTCGCAACCAGGGCGGCGAGCAGGACGACGGCCGAGACCGCCATCAGGTTCTCCATCCGTGGCGAGAGTGTCACCTTCGTACGCAGTAGAGGCCCGACCATGCGATAGGCGAAGGTGCCTATGCCCAGCACGAGCGTCGCGATTACGAGGGTCGGCGCGGTGATCATGACGCGGCCACTGTTTCGCGATCGGCAGGGCTTGTGCGCCTGATTACGGTGAGCACTCCGACCAAAGCCAGCAGCACCGGGAGCCCCGCCGGAAGAAATGTCGCAGTCGCCAGCGCGATCAATACCCCGGTCAGGGCGGCACGTCGTGTCGCCTTGTCGCGAAGCGAGGGAAGCAGAAGGGCAAGCAATACCGCGGGGAAGGCCGCGTCGAGTCCGAAGACGTCTGTGTCGTGCACGGCTGTCCCGCCGAAAGCGCCGACGACCACTCCCAGATTCCAGCAGACGAAAAGGCCGATGCCGCAGGACCAGTAGGCGGCTCGGCGCCGCGCACGATCCGGCTGGCCGAGGGCAAAGGCGACAGATTCGTCGATCATCAGATGGCTGCCTGCCATTCGTTTCCAGCCGGTGCCCAGCAGATCACCGACCGCGAATCCAAATGGCACGTGCCGGGCATTGACCAGAAGGCCGGCGACGACCGCCGCGATCGGATTTCCACCCGAGGCGATGATCCCGACGAACATGAATTGCGCCGCGCCGGCAAATACGAAGACGGAGAGCAACATCGGCAGCCACAGCGGTAGGCCAGAGCTGACTGTGATTGCGCCGAACGATACGCCGACGATGGCGTCCGCAATACACACGAGCGCGATGTCCCGCGCTAGTTCTCGATCCAAAGTTCGCCATGTCGAACGCATAGACTCACATACTGAACACCGACGCAGCGTTCGTCAAGTCGAACGCTTGGACTTGTGGAGCGAACGATGGAGCAGAACGACAGGGTGCAGAACACCGGAGCCCCGCTCGCCGTGATCGCCGCGTCGCTGCAGCGGGAGCGGCATCGGGTCGGACTATCGCTTGCCGAAGTGGCCCGTCGCGCGGGGATAGCGAAATCGACTCTGTCGCAACTGGAGTCGGGCACCGGAAACCCCAGCGTGGAAACGCTGTGGGCCCTGAGCGTGACGCTGGACGTGCCATTTGCGCGTCTGGTCGAGCCGCCCAGGCCGCGCGTTCATGTGATCAGGGCAGGCGAGGGGCCGGCCATCGCGTCCGAGCGGGCCGACTACGTCGCGACCTTGCTGGCGTCCAGTCCGCCGAACGTGCGCCGCGACATCTATCTGATTACCGTTCAACCCGGCGAGGCGCGCGAATCCGACCCGCACACGCCAGGCGTGATCGAGCACGTGATTCTCAGCAGTGGGCGGGCGCTCGTCGGGGTGGCTGAGGACCCCGTCGAGCTGAACCCCGGTGACTACATCGCTTATCCCGGCGACCATGCGCACGTGTTCAAAGCGTTGGAAGCCGACACCGTGGCAGTGATGGTGTCCGAACACATCTGAACGGACTCAGCTGCGCGTCTGGGTGGATCACATCTTCGAAATGTTGGGCGTAAACCTGTTACGAAGTGCGTCCGAATCGCGACATTCATTGCGAGGGACCCATCGACCGTGGGACCTGCACCGAATGTGTTACGTAGCCAGAAGGACGGGTTCAATTTCGACCCGGCTCGGGGCTGGCGCGATGGCTGGAGCGAGAGGATCGGACGCCATGAGCAGCGCCGACGAGCCGTACTTCAGCTGGACCGCGCGGCAAGTCGTCATGACCAGGGACATCGAACCCGCCAAAGACGCGCGCATTCGAGAGAGTCACGTTCCGGGAACACCGCCGAGGATTGTGCTCGACTGTCGCCTGACCGTTGGGCGGCGCGCGGCGCGCCTCGTAAGCTTCGGATCCGACGACACCGAATACACCGCACTGATCGTCGGTGACGTTTCCGGCCGTACGGCGATTCCCATCAGGGCAATCGACGAGGAGGAAGGTCTCCTGATCGCAGGAACCCGCTGCCGGTGCAACGCCGAGATTCTGGTCGCTATCCCGTCCGACGCATCGAGCGAATGGATGAATTCGCGGCCGCACCGAGTGCTCGAGCATCAACTGTGCTCCGGCGGACCGATCCGCGACCTCGTCCGATCTACTGGCGCTGTGTCGGTCCTCGTCGACTGGGAGGCTTCGCCGACGCCCGCTGCGTGACGTCGACCTCAGTTCTGCGCCGCTGACCGGCTCGCTGGACGGGGAGAAGGCGCGGCGACAGCGAGGGCCTGGCCGGACCCTGGCCGCACCATCTCCGCAGGTCCGCCCCATTCTGCGGCCACCATGAACAACGTCATCCCATCCTCGCCACCGAGCGCACAAGCGAAGCAGCCACGATCGAGTTGGACGGTCTGCAGCACTTCGCCACCTTCGGCGACCCGTGTGCAGCGTGCGTTGGGCACATCGGATACCAGACGGCACCGTCGGAATCGAGGCAAATTCCGTCAGGTACGCCGCCGTCGAGTTCGGCCCACACTCGTCGGTTCGACAAAGTGCCGTCCTCGCCGATGTCGAAGGCGGTGAGTCGGCTCGCGTAGGACTCGGCGACGATCAGGGTCGAGTCATCAGGTGTGACGACCATGCCGTTGGGGAACATAACACCGCCTGCGGACGGCCGCACCGATCCGTCTGGGGCGATCGACGCGATCGTTCCCGGTGCGACCTCGCCGCCCGCGAAGTCGAAGCCGACGTTGTTGACGTAGGCATTGCCTCGGGAATCGACGGCGATGTCGTTCCAGCCGAAGTCGCCGAGGTGTGCCAGGTCGGCGTGGACGACGACGGATCCGTCGGTCTCCTGGCGCAGGAGTTGCTTACCGCTTACGATCAGCAATCGCCCATCGGGCAGCCAGTCGAAGCACAAGGGAATTGCCGACTCGTGGAGTGCCACTTCGCTCTTGCCCTCGGAATCGATCGTGATGATGTCTCCCGCAAGCCAGTCCGCGAACCACAACCGTCCCTCGCGCCAGCGCGGCGATTCGACGAGGCCTAGTCCGGTCATCAATACGCGAATGTCAGGCATCGACGTCTCCTCGGCGGGATTCGATGTATTCGGGGCTTAGCTGGATGATCTGAATGTAGTTGCAGTCCGGGTCGACAACCGTTCCGAAGAGCATCCCGAAATCGCGTTCCTCGAGTTCGGATAGCCACACAACACCGATCTCGTCGAGCCGTGCCGCAGTCGCGCGAGCATCATCGACGTGAAAGTTCACGATGACGCGACCGGGTTCCGGGTTTTCGACGCCGACATCGTCGCGCTTGTCGATGAGCAGGGCTATCTCGCCGAAGATGAGGAAGCCATCGTCGTTCGGCTCAGCCCCGAAAGCGTTTCGATACCAGTTGAGCAGCCTTTCGGGATCGCGAGTGCCGAGCAGAATGCTGCCGATCGGGGGTGGATTCATGTGGTGCTCCTTAGGTGGAATTGGTGGCCCGGGGGATCGGTTGGGTTACGTAGGGGACGTCGGAGTGTCGGTTCCGCTTTCGACATCGCCGATCTATTAGATCCGGCTTATATAAGCGTGCGCTGATATGGTGTGCTTTGTGCACGCCTTCGATATTCTTGGTGACCCGATCCGTCGCAGAATTCTCGAGTGTCTCGCAGACGGCGAGCAGTCGTCCGGCGCGATCTCCTCGGTCATCTCCGAAGAGTTCGGGATCACCCAGCCTGCGGTCTCGCAACATCTGAAGGTACTGCGGGACAGTGGGTTTGTGAGCGTACGACCGGACGGCGCGCGGCGACTGTATGCGGTGCAGGCAGATCCCCTCCGCGACGTGGACGAGTGGCTCGACCGGTTCAGGCGTTTCTGGGCGCCGCATTTCGATGCACTGGCAACCGAGTTGGCGCGCGGGCAACGTAACGCACGATTGCGCAAATCCAACGAACAACTTCCTGGAGGCCAAAGCTGATGATGAACGTCAGCCACCAGATCAACGCTGCGAGTCGCGCGGTAGGCACACGGACCCTCGATGTCGGTGAGGCGCGGATCGTCACGTTGACCCAAGTGTTCGACGCGACGGTCGAGGACCTGTGGGACGCGTGCACCAATCGTGATCGAATTCCGCGGTGGTTTCTCCCTGTGTCCGGTGACCTCGGAGTCGGCGGTCGCTATCAACTCGAAGGAAACGGTGGCGGCATCATCGATACCTGCATGCCGCCGGAGAGCTTCACTGCGACATGGGAATACGGTGGTGAGGTGAGTTGGATCGAAGTGCGCATCTCGCCCGACCAAGGAAGAAGTGCACGCCTGACGCTCGACCACATTGCCCCCGTCGATGACACGCGCTGGGCCGAATTCGGTCCAGGCGCGGTCGGCATCGGCTGGGAGCTGGGACTTCTCGGATTGGCCGGACATCTCGAATCCGGTGAGACGGTGCGACACGCACTACGGCCGCGTACACCGCCGACGCACCATCGGACGGTGTGTCAGCGGGCACGAGACGTCCGGCCGTTACGGTGTACCCACCGGCACCGACGAACTATCGGATGAGATCGTCGGCGGCGAATACAGTCAGTTTCTCGTCGGTTGCAAGATGAATCGGCTGCAAAGCGACACCCGATCGTGACGCGGCATCGACAAGTCCCGCAGCCCAATCCCGATCGAGCGAGGTAATTCGCGCCGCTCCAGGCCGGGACAACAGAAATGCCGCGGTGCCGTCGCCGTTGCCGGTCGAGTCGAGAATATCGCGGCAGACATACATCAGATTGTCGAGCAGCAGCCCGTCCGGCGTGGCGGGGCCGACTTCGATCTGCTGAATTACGGGCACTGCCTCACCGTCTGCCGCAATGAAGGTGAACCACAGGAGTCGTTCGGAGAAGCCGAGCTCTCCCATCATGGCCTGCCATTGCGCGAATAGGTCGCGTGGTGTGCGAATCAGAGAGGGCATGTCTGCGATGTGATCGTCCATGTCTCCCAGCATGTTCTGGACGCGTATTTTCTGCTCAAAGCTATCCACAGGGCCGATAGTTATCCACAGGCTGGGCCCGTCGGTGCCGTCAATCTGCGTGAGCGCGCAGATACCAGAACGGTAAGGACTACGTATCGGTGTTATGTACGCCGCAAGTCGCGGCGTGTCGATTGGACCCGCATGCGTGAGAGTTCTCTCCGGACGGCGAACCTTCGCCGAGGCTGCTGTGACGGTGGGCTTCGCGTGGAACGTCCGGACATACACGTGCGTCATCGGCCGCATGTCGACACCGAGCAGAGAAGGATTACCTATGACCAACATGGAACGGCGGGCAAGGCGCAGGGCCGCGCGTGCGTGCACAGTAGCCACGGCAATCGCAATCGGCACGATGTTGGGCGGTGGAATGGCACTGGCGAGCGGTGGAGACGAAGTTCCTGCCGTGGTCGCCCCTGCCGTTCTGGTCCCCCAGAACACGTACATGTGCAAGGCGGCAGAGAACGCTGCGGCGGATGCGCTGAACGCGGCAAACGCTCGTGTTGCTGCCGACACCACGGCCGCAGCAGACAAGAAGTCGGCCGAAGCTGCACTCGCCCTTGTCAAGACTGCGACCGATTCTCAGGCCGCACCGGAAATCTTGCACGCAGCCAACGTTCAGGCAGCCATCGCCACTCAGGTCGCCGAGGCATCGCAGAATGCCGCGACCGGTGCAGCCGCTGCGCAAGCTGCGGCAGACACATTGCTCAACAACGTCAAGGCTTGCAACGAAGTCAACGGCAATGTTTCGCCGCCGATACCGCTGCTGCCACCGGAAGTTCCGACTGCGCTCGTCCCAGTTGTTCCGATCGTCCCTGCCGGTGGTGTACCCGGCCTTCCGTTCGCCGGTACGCCGGCAGGTGGTCCGGCAGGCATCGCGCCCGCCGACACACCGGTGAGCAGTCCAGCAGTTGTCGCTGCCGACCAGGCAGTCAAGACGCCCGGTGCCGAGGTCGTGACGGGGCGCAATCCGTCTGAAGCCCTCCGCGAGACGGCCGGTGCCGTGATGCGTTGGGCGACGGTCGCTGCCTGGCTGGTCCTGCTCGCTACCGGAATCGTCCTGGTGGCCGGTCGCCGCCGCAAGCATGTTGCGGCCACAGGGCAGGCGACACGGATCGACCGGGTCCTGGACAGGGCCTATGACGCAGCAGAGCCCGCTCGCGCCGCGGCGCACGCGCTGCAGACGCGGGTGCGCGCCTGGTTCGGAGCGATGCGTGGGTAGACCCCTCGCAGCAACTGTGTTGGCGGTGTTGGTGATCGGCGCCTGGTTCAGCGGCGCGATCACCAGCACCGCCACATTGCAGAGTGGAGAGTTGTCGCCGGACGCCGCTCCGGCGGCGGCGAATTCAGGCGACATCGGTGTCGGCGACGCGACCCAAGGCCCGGTCCCGCAGGCTGAACCGACATGGATTGCGATCGGGCCCGACATACTCGGTAGGACGGTGCTCAATCCGGACGGGATCCGCGCGGTCGATGGTGCAGTGATCCCCACCGATGACCGCCCGGTGTTTCGCGTGGACAGTAACAAGCCTGGAACGGACTCGCCCGGAACGTCTTTCATCGTCGGTCACAACTACGCGAGTGCCGCGGGGGATTTCGTTCCGTTCTCGACGCTCGAACGGGTTGCGCTCGGACATTCGGTCTTCGTCGGCACGCCGACCGGCACGCTGGTGTATGCCGTCGAACAGGTCATGCGAGTACCCAAGGACCAAATCGCCTCGCGCACAGACTTGCTCGAGAATGTGCCGGGGAGATTGATCCTCGAAACCTGTGACACGACGGTCGAAGGCAAGGACACCTGGGACAACCTGGTGGTGATCACACAGTTGGTGACCTGACCACTCCCGGTGCTACTGCGCGGCGAGGTACGGCGGTGGCGATACCCCGTCGAGCGCATACCGCACCGCGGCGCGCGCGGAGAGAGGGCCGACCAGGTTGCCGGTTCCGTTGTAGCCGCCACACGCCACGACACCGGGAGACACTTCGGTGCACAACGCGCGGCCGTCGCGGGTGAAGCCGACCGACGCGGCCCAGCGTCGAGTGACCTGGATCGGTTGACCCGCCATTCGCGCGGCAACATCGTCGATCCAGTTCTGTACCTTCGCCGTTGGTGATCGATCTGTCGTCCACTCCTCGTCACGAAACCGATCCCGACCGCCGCCGGCGTAGATGCGCCCGTCGGGTCCCTGCTGGGCGTAGTCGTAGCCCCACCGTCCGTACACCAGGCAGGGAAGCCGCGCAGGCAAACCAGGTCCGGTGGCGAGCATCTGCAAACGCGCCGTTCGTACGCGGCCACGCAGCTGCGGTAACACTTGCTCGAGCCGCCCGTCGACGGCGACGATGAACACCGGCGCGCTGACCGTGCCGTTATCGGTCGTGACAGCGCCGCTGCGGATTTCGCTCGCTGCCGAATGTTCGTACAGGTCGGCACGGGCGAGAAGGAGGGCAGCGGTTCCGAGTGCGCGGCGCGCGGGGTTGACGGCGGCATCGTCGGGTAGGAACAGTCCATGCCCGAGTTCACCGTCGTACTTGTCGCAAGCAATGCCATTGTCACGCAGGGCTTTTGCGTGTTCGGCGCAATCATCGAGTTCGGCCGCATAGTCCGCGGGATCGAGCGGATCGCCTGGCAGGCCGGCAAGCCGGATCGATCCGGCGCGCGTGACGACACCGGGACCGAGCAGCAGAGATACCCGATCGAGTTCGAGAAGCGTGTCCCGGTAGAGGTCGAGAGACGCCGTTCCGAATCGTGCAATCGAGTTGTGAAGGAACTCGGCCGGGCCGCCCAGAAGGAAGCCGCCATTGCTGCCGGCGGCACCGCACGCAATCCGGCCGGCGTCGAGACCGACCACTCGCAATCCGCGATCGACAAGGGTCTCGACAGCGGCGAGTCCGCTCGCGCCAAGTCCGACCACACACGCATCCGCAGTGCGATTGTGGTCGAGTACCGGCAGCGGCGCCCATGCTGCGACGACGGGATCGTCATCCCACGCACTCGGCATGTCCGTCAGATTAGGACCCGCGCACTCCACCGACCAACATGTCTTCGGTATGGGGGGCGCCGGGGGGCGCCGGGTCGGCTTCGGAAGGTCGTCGGTGGACCGACGTAAGATCCGAACGGCGGCACAAGCCCTGCCGAGAATCGAAGAAGGGGGAACCGCGACGTGCTCCAGCTCCATCGCGCTGAGCGGTCGAGCACTCTCGCGACGGCGCTTGCGGATCTCCTGAAAATGCCGCTTGCCGACCCGTTCACCAGGGAGATAATTGCGGTTCCTGCCAAGGGTGTCGAACGCTGGCTCAACCAACGGCTCGCCACCGTTCTCGGTGCAATGGGTGCCGACGGGGTTGCCGCGAATATCGTTTTCCCTACGCCATCGCGCCTCATCGACGGTGCAGTGGCCGTGGCTAGTGGTACCGCCGCGGACGAGGATCCGTGGTCGTCCGCGCGTGTCCTGTGGGCCGTCCTTGCAGTCATCGACGACTCGCTGACGGAGCCGTGGAGCGCAGTGCTCGCGAAGCACTTGGGCGCGGGCGCCGACGGGCATCGATCCGGCCGTCGATACGCGACGGCCGCGCATCTGACCGAATTGTTTCGAGGCTACGGTGCGCAGCGGCCCGACATGCTGATCGATTGGGCCGCCGGTCGGGACACTGACGGAGCGGGAGGCCCGCTCGACGCCGACCTGAGCTGGCAGGCGGAGCTGTGGCGGCGACTTCGCGAGCGGATCGGGAGTCCATCCCCAGCTGAGCGACTCGAGGACGCCTGTTCTCGGTTGCGTGCCGAGCCCGACCTCGTGGATCTGCCGGAGCGGTTGTCGCTCTTCGGGCCAACCCGCCTGGCCTCCGATCAGCTGGCCGTCATCGCTGCCTTGTCGGCGAATCGCGATGTGCACCTGTGGCTCCCGCATTCGAGTCCGGCAATGTGGTCCACACTGCAGCGTGCCGACGCACCGACCAGACGTTCGGCGGACGACAGCGCATTGGTCGTCGAACACCCTCTGCTGTCCAGCCTGGCTCGAGACGTACGAGAATTGCAGCTTCGGCTCGCCGGAATGGACACGCAGGACGCGTATTACGACGCTGTGGCAACTGCCGACACTCTGTTGGCCCGGGTGCAATCCGACATCAGGACAGACACGGCGCCGACACCTGGCAGCGGCAAGCTCGATGGCACTGTCGAGGTACATGCATGCCACGGCCCAGCGCGGCAAGTCGAAGTCCTGCGTGACTGTTTGCTTCATCTCTTCCAGCAAGACTCCACCCTCGAACCGCGAGACGTGCTCGTCACGTGCCCCGATGTCGAGACGTACGCTCCGATTGTCCGCGCCACATTCGGGCAGGGGGTCCTCGGCCACCCGGGGCATCGGCTGCGGGTGCGGCTCGCCGATCGCGCTCTGCGGCAAACCAATCCGCTACTCGCGACGGTCGCGAGCCTGCTTCGCCTCGCCGACGCTCGTGCGACCGCGAGCCAGGTGCTCGACGTGGCGGCGAGTAGCCCGGTCCGGACGAGGTTCCGGTTCACCGACGATGATCTCGAGCGGCTGCGCGAATGGACGGCCGAGTCGGGCGCCCGCTGGGGGATTGTGAAAAGGCAACGTGAAGCCTTCGGGCTCGGTGAGTTTCGCCAGAACACGTTCAGCACGGCGCTCGACCGCATACTTCTCGGCGCTACGGCCGACGAGACCGACAGCGCTTGGCTTGACCTGGCATTGCCGCTCGACGATGTCGACAGCAACGATATCGATTTGGCGGGCCGATTCGCGGAGTTCATCGACAGGCTGGCTGTGACGCTGCGCGACCTGCAGGGGCCGCAAGTCGCGACCGACTGGGTGCGGGTGCTGCGACGCGCATTGGATCTCCTCGCCGAAGTCGACTCGACAGACGCATGGCAACTGGCCCAGGCGCACCGCGAGCTGGCTGCCGCTACCGAGCATGGCGGCGATGCTGTCCTTCGTCTCGCGGATGTCCGTGCGATGCTGGCGAACCGGCTTGCAGGCCGACCGACGCGCGCGAATTTCCGCACCGGGGAGTTGACGGTATGCACGATGGTCCCGATGCGGTCGGTGCCGCACCGCGTTGTCGTCCTGCTCGGGCTCGATGACGAGGTCTTTCCGCGGGCGGGAACGGTGGATGGCGACAACGTTCTTGCGCGCAATCCCTGTCTCGGCGAACGCGATTCACGTAGCGAGGACCGTCAGCTGTTGCTCGATGCGGTGATGTCGGCCTCTGAGCGGCTGCTGCTGTTCTACACCGGCGCCGATCCGGTGACCGGTGCTGTTCGCCCGCCGGCGATCCCGTTGAGCGAGCTGCTGGACGTCCTCACGACGATGGTTGGCCCGACATCGGAAACCGCGGTGACCAGGCGGCATCCCCTGCAGCCCTTCGACCGCACCAACTTCGAGGGGGACGATCCGTTCAGCTTCGATGAAGGTGCGCTTGCCGGTGCACGCGCGAGTGACCGCTCGCCGATTCCGGAGCCGATGTTTCTGCCGCAACCGCTCTCCCTTGTAAGGCTCGATGATGTCGATCTCGCCGATCTTGTTGCCTTCCTTGTGCATCCGACTCAGGCATTTCTGCGGCAACGTCTCGGACTCCGCGTACCGGAGTTGGACGAAGACATTGCCGACGCGTTGAACGTGAAGCTCGATCCGCTGGCGCAGTGGGATCTCGGTGATCGCATGTTGGCCGCTCGGCTGACGGGCGTGGACATCGCCGATTTCGCTGCAGCGGAATGGCGCCGGGGGACGTTGCCGCCGTTCCGGCTCGGGCGCCGGCAGTTGGACGATGTCGAGCGTGCGGTGGATGCGCTTGCGCTCGCGTCGCTCCCGATCCACTCCGGGCGTGCGGAGACCATGGATGTTGCAGTCGATCTCGGTTCGGGCCGGCGTCTGACCGGAACGATCACGGGTATCCACGGCAATGTCATTGCGGGAACATCGTATTCGCGACTCGGTCCGAAACATCGACTAGCCGCCTGGGCTCGATTGCTGGCGATCGCGGCGAATGGTGACTCGGGCCCGCGGGAAGCGATTACCACTGGACGAGGTGTCGGCCGACGTCCGGCGTGGCGGTCGACGCTCGTCGCGCCCACCGACGCACGCGAGCAACTCGCGCGCCTCGTAGACCTGCGTGATCGCGGTATGGCGGCCTTGTTGCCGATTGCCACGGGCACATCGGCGCTCTACGCGGACCGCCGATTCCGCGGTGCTACAACAGAAGACGCGATGGACTCCGCCGCCAAGGAATGGTCTGGCGCATTCGGTGACAGCAAGGATCGGCATCTGACCTACGTCTATGGGACGGCTCCGAGCTTTCGGGATGTGACGGCCGAGGCGCCGATCGCGGACGAGTGTGGTTGGGTCGCAGACGAACCGACGCGATTCGGTGTGCTCGCATGCCGCCTGTGGACGCCGCTCCTTTCGGCCGAAACCTTGGGGCAGCCATGACCGACTTCGATCTCTGCGGTCCACTACCCACCGGAACGACGGTGCTGGAGGCCAGTGCAGGTACCGGCAAGACGTACGCGATTGTCGGACTCGCAACCCGATTCGTTGCCGAAGGTATCGCGGACATATCGCAACTGCTACTCGTGACATTCAGCCGAGCAGCGACGCAAGAGCTTCGGGAGCGGACTCGCGACCGCTTCACCTCTACCGCAACGCAGTTGGGGAATGCCGAAACAGCGAGATCCAGCGCGGATGAGCTTGTTCGCTACCTCGCCCAGGGGAGTCCGGACGACGTCGCGCTTCGGCGGCAGCGACTGACGAGGGCGCTGTCGGATTTCGATGCAGGAACCATCGCGACGACGCACAGCTTCTGCCAGCGGATGCTGGACGGTCTCGGTATCGCGGGCGAGCGCGAACCGGACGCGACTTTCGTCGAGTCCGTGGACGATCTCGTGACCGAGGTGGTTCATGATCTGTACCTTCGCGCGTACAGCAACGCCGACTCCGAGCCGCCGATCACTCTCGCGGAGGCGCTGCAAGTTGCTCGTGCCGCAATCGGTGATCGACAGGCAAAGCTCGCACCGGCCAGCGATATCGATACCGATGCCGGCCACCGCGTCGTATTCGCGAAGGCTGCCCGACTCGAAATCGAAAGGCGCAAGCGCGCGATCGGAGTGCGCGACTTCGACGATTTGCTCGTACTCCTACACGGCGTCCTGTCGGACCCGGACCATGGCGAGGCCGCGTGTGAGCGGATACGCGACCGGTTCCGGGTTGTCCTGGTCGATGAATTCCAGGACACCGATCCGCTGCAATGGGACATTTTGCGTCGGACCTTCCACGGTTCGACGACTCTGGTTCTCGTCGGTGACCCCAAGCAGGCGATCTATGCCTTCCGCGGCGCCGAGGTACTGAGCTATCTCGATGCGGTCCGGTTAGCCGATAACCATCATGAGTTGACCACCAACCGGCGCAGCGACACGGGCCTGATCGACGCATTGGAATACCTGTACGGTGGCGCCGCTCTCGGCCACGAAGAGATCGTCGTGCACCCTGTCGCTGCGGCCCATGACATTTCGAGGTTCTCCGGTCAGACGCCGTTCCGATTGCGAAATTTGCCACGAACGCGATCGGGACCGCTGAATCGGTCGGGATTCCCGGCGGTGGGCGTGTTGCGGGACCGGGTTGCCCGCGATCTGGCAGCCGACATCGTCAGGCTGCTCGAAGGCGGCGCACACCTGACCATAGGTTCGGTGGAGCGACCTGTCGCACCGGGCGATATCGCGGTATTGGTTCGCACGCGCAAGCAGATCACGGTAGTTCGAGATGCGCTCGACAAGGTCGGTGTGCCATCGGTGCTCGCAGGTGGCACAAGCGTTTTCGATACCCGGGCGGCGATGCAGTGGTTGTGGCTGTTGCAGGCATTGGAACAGCCACACCGCGCGGACCGGGTTCGCCTGGCCGCTCTCACACCACTGCTGGGCTGGACGGCCGATCGTTTGGACGTTGGCGGCGACGACATGGTCGCGGAGGTCGGTGGCCAAATCCGGGACTTGGCGACCCTCTTTGCTCAGGCAGGATTTGCGGCGGTGTTCGAGAGACTCTCTGCGCGAACACGGTTGGAGGAGCGGCTGCTCGCCGTCGAGTCGGGCGAGCGAACTCTGACGGACTTGCGGCACCTGGCGCAACTGTTGAACAGGGCAGCGGTCGAGGAGTCGTTCGGGCTTGGTGCGCTGACCCGCTGGTTGACGGAGCGGATCAAGGACCCGGCATCGGGCAGTGTGGCCGACCGCAGCCGTCGGCTGGACAGCGATGCCGACGCGGTGCAGATCGCGACGGTTCATGCGAGCAAAGGTCTGGAGTTCCCGATTATCTATTTGCCCTATGCGTGGGACGCCGCAAAGAATCCGAGCCCGGGCACGCTGCTGCTGCACGACGATGCCGGCAAGCGCATCCTCGATGTCGGTGGCGAATCGGGGCACGGCTACCGCCTGCGGAAGCAAACGCATGATCAGGAGGAAGCAGGCGAGGATCTGCGGCTGCTCTACGTCGCGCTGACGCGCGCGATGTGTCAAGTTGTCGCCTGGTGGGCGCCGGCGATCACAACAGCTGGGTCGTCGTTGAACCGGATGATCCTCGGTCGGCCGCCGGGTACAGCTGGGCTACCGGGAAGGGCCAGCGTCCCTGCTGATGCGGTTGCCTCGGCTCAGCTGTCCAGTTGGGCAGCCGGGGCGCCGCAGGTGATTTCGGTGGAAAGTGTGAAGGGCAGCGTCGGTGTCGCGAATCAGTGGGCTCCGACCGAAGCAGTGGCGGGTTCGCTCGCGGCAGCACAATTCGATCGGGCGCTCGATCCGCTGTGGAAGCGAACGTCGTACTCTGCGCTGACCGCATCGGCGCACGACGTTGTCGGTGTCGGCAGCGAAGCTGAGCAAGCGGAGAAGACCGATGAACCCGAGGATGCGATCCTCAGCGATAAGTCTCTCGGCGGCACTCCGTCGCCGATGAACGCCTTGCCGTTCGGCGCGGCGTTCGGAACGTTGGTGCACGAGGTGCTCGAGGTGGTCGATACGTCGGCGGACGATCTTGCCGGCGAACTTCATGCGCGCTGCGTCGAGGCTGTTCAAGCCCGTCTTGCGGATGTCGATCCCGCAGCGCTGGCCACTGCGCTGCTACCGGTTCTGCACACGCCGCTGGGCTTCGGATCCCTCGCAGAGATTGCACCGGCAGATCGACTGGCGGAACTGGATTTCGAGCTTCCCCTTGCCGGCGGCGACGATCCTGCGCCGATCACGGTCACCGTCGGGGACATCGCAGCGCTGCTGCGCGAACATCTCGACGCGGACGATCCACTTGCGAGCTACCCCGACCTGCTTGCGACACTCGAGGCGACTCCGCTGCGGGGCTATCTGACCGGCAGCATCGATGCGGTGCTGCGGATTCCGGGCCCGCAGTACATCGTCGTCGACTACAAGACGAATCGGCTGGCGCAGGGCGATCTCACCGTTCTGCATTACACAAGGGACCGCATGGCCCAGGAAATGCTGCGCGCTCATTATCCGCTGCAGGCGTTGCTGTACGCGGTTGCGTTGCATCGTTATTTGCGTTGGCGTCAGCCCGGTTACGACCCTGCGATCCATCTCGGTGGCGTGCAGTATCTCTTCGTGCGCGGGATGATCGGTCCCGAGACACCGCCCGGCTGCGGCGTTTTCGACTGGAAGCCGCCCGCCGCACTGGTCGCCGCGCTCTCCGATCTGCTGGCCGGCAATGCTCGTTCGGTGGTGACATGACCGAATCGCGCCTCGTGCAGCGTGCCGCCGGCGTGCTGCAAGTATTCAATGCCGCAGGCGTTCTCGGCCCGGCTGATGTCCACGTCGCGTTGCGCCTGGCAAAGTTGGGCGGCGAGACATCGGAGGATGTCCTCCTGGTGGCTGCTCTCGCTGTCCGTGCGGTGCGCGCAGGTTCGGTGTGCCTCGACCTGCGCAGGCTGCGGGATGTCAGCCTCGACGAGGACTCCGAGGTAGATCTGGCTGCGTTGCCGTGGCCCGAGCTCGCCGATGTCACCGAGGCGCTGCGCCGAAGTCCATTGGTAGTCGGTGGCGATGCTGGACCGTTGCGCCCGCTACGTCTTGTCGACAGTGACGAAGGGGAGTTGCTGTACCTCGACCGATATTTCCTGCAGGAGCAGACAATCCGCAGGATTCTCGACGACCGCGCGGGCGGATATCCCACGGTGGACGCAGATCTGCGGGCACAGTTGGACACACTCTTCCGCGGCGCCGACGGTGATTTCACGCCCACGCCGGATCGCCAACGCATCGCTGCAGCGCTCGCCGCGACACATTGGACGAGCATCATCGCGGGCGGTCCCGGTACGGGAAAGACGCACACTGTTGCCCGGATCCTGGCTTTGCTTGTTGCGCAGCACGGTTCGTCATTGCGGATCGGTCTGGCAGCGCCGACCGGAAAGGCTGCGGCACGGCTGCAGGAATCGGTCAGCGAGCAATCGGATGCGCTCGGACTTCCGCCGGGCCTGAAGGCGATGACGCTGCATCGCTTGCTCGGCTGGCAACGGGGAAGTAACAGCCGATTCCGGCACAACGCTGCCAATCTTCTATCGCACGACATTGTGGTGGTCGACGAGACATCGATGGTGTCGCTGACGATGATGTGCCGATTGCTCGAGGCGATTCGGCCGGACGCACGGCTCGTGTTGGTAGGGGATCCAGATCAGCTGACCTCCGTCGATGCTGGAGCAGTGCTTGCCGACCTCGTTGCGCGGCCTCTCAGCGGCGACGTGAACCCGGTTCTCGAGCAGTTGGTCGGTGCAGACTTGAATGCCGCAGACTCGCGCACCGTAGAAGATGCGCGCGAGGTCGCACTTAGCGCCGGCGAACGAAATCGACTGCGCGGCGGCATCGTTCGCCTCACTCGAGGTAGGCGGTTCGGAGGGAAGATCGCTGAACTGGCCGTCGCGGTGCGCGACGGCGACTGTGACGAGGCGTTGCGTTTGCTCGAAGGCGGATCGCCGGAAGTGTCATTTCATGAGCCTGACGATCTCACCGCGCTGCGCAAGGACGTCGTGTCCTCGGCCGCATCGGTGAGCGCAGCGGCCTGGGCCGGTGACGCACCGGAAGCGTTGCGGGGCTTGGAAACACATCGACTGCTGTGTGCGCATCGAGAAGGCCGATACGGGGTCCAGCATTGGCAGCAACAAGCAATGGCGTGGGTGAGCGCGGCAACGGGGGAGCGGCTGGACCCCACCCACTGGTACCCGGGGCAGCCGCTCTTGGTCACTGTCAACGACCACGAGACCAAGATCTACAACGGCGACACCGGCGTGATCGTTGCGCGCCCGGATGGTGAACTGCGTGCCGCGTTCGCACGGGGGAGTGAGCCGTTCCTGCTTCATCCAAGCCAATTGCCCTCTGTGCAAACCGTGTACGCGATGACCATTCACCGTAGCCAGGGAAGCCAGTACGACACAGTCTCGGTGATACTGCCCGCGGAAGGGTCGTCGTTGCTGACTCGAGAGTTGCTCTACACCGCTATCACGCGGGCCCGCACCCATGTTCGGGTGATCGGGACCGAAGAATCGGTCCGGGCCGGCGTACAACGGCAGGTGTTGCGAGCAAGCGGACTTCGCCGAGTGATACGCATGTATCAGGAATAGGTGCACGCAGCTCCCATTGGTCGGGTTCAGGTGGCAGATCCTGTGCGTGTGGGCGATAAATGGGAGCACAGTGCACTTATCCACAGCACCGAATCTATCCACAGGGCAATGTAATTCCGCTGGTCGGACACCGTGACAGTGCGATCCCGGCTCGCATGCTCATCGAATGAACCCATTTGGCATCTGCACCTTCGACGACCTAATTGCGCAAGGGATACCGCGAAGCACGATTTCGGCTCGGTGTAAATCTGGTCGATATCAACGGTTGCTCCCCGGTGTGTATTCGATCGGCGAGCCGACCAAACTGGCGCGCTGTTTTGCCGTCATCACATGGCAGCCGCTGGCGACGTTGAGTCACCGGACCGCGGCGTGGCTGCGCGGGTGGTCGGGAGAGCCCGCGGTGATCGAGGCGACTGTGCCGAGTTCGATAAGGATGCGAAGCCCCGATTGGCTGCGGCTGTACCGGCGAGACCTGCCCGACGAGGTGGTGTCCGAGTCGTGGTCGATGCCGACTGTCAATGCGGAGCAGACGCTGCTCGACTGCATAGCTGTTATGGCGCCTGACGACGCCGGCAGCCTGGTGGATGAACGGCTCGATCGAGATGTGAGTAGGGAATCGCTCGAGCTACTTCGAAAGAAGAATGCGAATCGGCGGGGGAATGGCAAGGCATCGAAGCAGATGAAGCTCGCTGCCGTGCACGCTGCTTCGGAGCCTGAACGACTCCTGGGGCGCGAATTCAACGCGAGGGGTTTCCCACTCGCTGCGAATGTTCGTGTCGGTCCCTATGTATGCGACTTCGTCGATGAAGAGGCCAAGGTGATCGTCGAAGTCGACGGGCGCGAGTTTCACAGCGAGCACGGAGTGTTCCGCAGCGATCGGCGGCGCCAGAATTGGCTGGTGCTGCAGGGATGGTTGATCCTGCGTTATGCGGCATATGACGTGTTGGCCGAGACCTCAGCAGTGGCCGACGAGGTGATCGCAGTAGTGCGGAAGCGGCGCAGATCTCGGCGGACATTGCACTGAGCTCCCAATCGTGGTGGACAGGTGGCTGGATCTGCCCCACCAAGCGACAAGTGGGCGGTGAGTGCAAGAGTTCCGCAGGTTAGGAGAATACTCCAGGAATCTCGAGCACCCGTCGCAGATCTTCGGGTTGTCCGACGGTCGCGAGTGCAATTCGGATCATGATCGAGCGGGCCCGTGCATCGAGGGTCTGATCGGTCTCCTCGTCGAGCGACACTCGATAGACGACGTAGGCGCATGCGTTGAGCAGGGTGTCGAGATCGATCGGGTCCGGTGCGCCGCGCCCCAGTTCGATCATCTTCTCGGATACGAGCTTGCGGGTCTCGTCGATCGCGATCTGTCGATGTGCGAAGACTGGAGATGAAGGGTCATAAAGTTCGCTGAACAGGGGTCGAAACATCGGCCCGCGATCGCGAGCCCACGCGAGGTAGGCGTCGATCACGGACACGGCGAGTTCGACTTCGTTCTTCGACTGGTCGATCGCCTCGATGATGCCGCTCGCGAGTGCCTTGTCGGATTCGGCCAACGCAACGTGGAGGGGTTCTTCGGCATTTGCGAAGTAGCGGTAGAAGGTCGGCCGGGCAATTCCTGCGCGCTCGATGATGAGGGCGACGTTCAGGCCGTGGGAACCGTGCTCTGCGAATACGTCGGTCGTGGCCGCCACGATATGCGTCCGCACCAGCTCCGCCTCTTCGGCGGTTTGCCGCGGGCGACCCCGGCGAGGGGCTGACTCCTTGACAACCATGACACCTCCTGGTTTAAACTAACAGCACTGTTAGCTTAACATCAGTGTTAAGTAAATTGTCCAGAGCTGATTCAACGAGAGAGGCGTCGACGTTGACGACCGTGATTGCAAAGCCTGCTGAACCAGTACTCGCGAAGGTCGAGGCGCTCCCGACGTCGATCGTCGACCGACTCGTTACGCGCGCAACTGCGGGCTCCGCACCTGCTGTCGAGGTCTTCGCACCCGCGACGGGCGCAAAGATTGCAGACTTGCCGCAATCGTCGGTTGCCGATGTCGAGAAGGCTTTTGCCACTGCGCGCCTAGCGCAGAAGGTATGGGCGCAGCGCCCGGTTTCCGAGCGGGCCGCGATCTTCAAGAAGTTTCACGACCTGCTGCTCAGCGAGCAGTCCGAAATTCTCGACATCGTCCAGACCGAGACCGGTAAGGCCCGCGCTCACGCGTTCGACGAGGTCGGCGATGTCGCCGTCAACGCCCGCTACTACGCCACAGTTGCTGGTTCACTGCTCGAGCCGCACCGTCGAAACGGTGCGCTTCCTGTGCTGACGCAGACGAGCGAGATTCGTCGGCCGAAGGGTGTCGTCGCGGTCATCTCGCCCTGGAACTACCCACTTGCCCTGTCTGCGTCCGATGCGCTGCCTGCTCTCATCGCAGGCAACGCCGTGATTTCGCGCCCGGACAACCAGACGGCGCTGACCGCACTCTGGGCGAACGAGCTGGCGGAGCGTGCCGGACTGCCTGCGGGTGTGTGGCAGGTCGTGCTGGGTCGAGGCGCAACGATCGGTGGCGAATTGATTTCGCGGGCCGACTATGTCGACTACACGGGTTCGACTGCGACAGGCCGCACCATTGCCGAGCAGGCGGCAACCCGGTTGATCGGATGCTCCCTCGAGCTGGGCGGCAAGAACCCGATGCTGGTGCTCGACGACGCGGATATCGCGAAGACGGCCAAAGGTGCGGTGCGCGCGTGCTTCGCATCGGCTGGCCAGCTTTGTGAATCGATGGAGCGCATCTACGTGCACGCAAGCGTGTACGACGACTTCGTCGCGGCGTTCCTCGAGGAGGTCGAGGCGATCCGACTCGGAGCGAACCTTGCCTACGACAGCGACATGGGCTCGTTGACCTTCCCGCGCCAACTCGCATCCGTCAGCGCGCACGTCGACGATGCCAGGGCAAAGGGTGCGACCGTACTTGCCGGTGGCAAGGCCCGCCCCGACCTTGGTCAGTTCTTCTACGAGCCGACCGTCTTGACCGATGTGACTCCGCAAATGGCTGTCTACCGCGAAGAAACGTTCGGTCCGGTCGTGTCGATCTACCGTGTCGCGGACGACGACGAGGCGATCGAGCAGGCCAACGACACGAGCTACGGACTCAACGCAAGCGTGTGGACCGGGGACACCACCCGGGGTCGTCGTGTTGCCGAACGACTCCGCTCCGGGGCCGTCAACATCAACGAGGGCTTCATCGCGGCGTGGGCCAGCATCGACGCGCCGTCGGGTGGGCTCGGGGATTCCGGGACAGGCCGTCGACATGGTGCCGACGGCATCCTGAAGTACACCGACTCCCAAACGATCGCTGTGCAGCGCCTCCTGCCGATCGCGCCGTTGCCTGGCATGTCGGAGGAGACCTGGGCGGCGACGATGACATTCGCCTTCCGCGCGTTGCGCTTCCTCGGCGTCAAGTAATCACCAAATTCTCGAACTAGAACGGATGCAACGTAAATGAAGACTGCCGCAGACAAGACGGTACTGATCACCGGTGCAGCCATGGGGCTGGGCAAACTGTTCGCGCAGCGGGCCGTCGCGGAAAATGCGGCAGCCGTTGTGCTGTGGGACATCAACCCCGAGGCGTTGAAAGACACCGCCGCAGAGCTCGAAGCCGCCGGTGGCAACGTGCATCACTACGTCGTCGACGTCTCGTCGTCGACGTCGATTGCGAAGGCGGCCAAACTGGTTCGCAACGAGGTCGGCCCGATCGACATCTTGTTCAACAACGCCGGCATCGTGCGGGGCAACGGCTATTTCTGGGAGACCAAGAATCGCAAGGACATTGCGCAGACGATCGCGATCAACTCCGTCGCGCCGATGCTGATCGCGCTGGAGTTCCTGCCGGCAATGGTCGAGTCGGGCAACGAGTCTCGGATCGTCAACATCGCGTCGTCGGCCGGCCTCGTGGCAAACCCCAGGATGAGCGTCTATGCGGCATCGAAGTGGGCGGCGGTCGGGTGGTCCGATTCCGTGCGTCTCGAGCTCGAACAGGCCGGTCACGATCACGTCAAGATCACCACGGTCTGCCCGACCTACATCAACACCGGCATGTTCGACGGCGCGAAGAAGATCTTCCTGACCCCGATGCTCGAGCAGGAGCAGGTGGTCGACGCGACCTGGTCGGAGATGGTCAAGGGTGGGCCGTTCGCGATCCTGCCGTGGACGTCGAGGCTGAACAAGGTACTCACTGGCGTACTGCCGGTGAAGTTGCGCGACATCTATCTCGATCGTGTTGGCGTGTACAGCTCGATGGAGGAGTTCAAGGGCCGCGATGCGGCTGCGCCCCCTGTGAGTGAGTTTTAGCCGCGGAGGGGTATGTGTTTGTTCAGGACATCGCGTGCAATTGATGTCTCAGGACATCGTGGACACTGACCGGTTCGTTCTTGTGATGATCAGGGATGGCCAGAACAGAGTTTTCGATGGATCCACAGTTTGTCGCAGCTGTTGCCT
>JBBSKP010000039.1:0-27896 GCA_038256175.1 Mycobacteriales bacterium | reverse complement strand
GCCACCCAGGCACCCCCACCGTCCAGATCGCACTGGCATACGCCCGACCTGCCGTCGCCTGCGACTGCCCTGCCGATCTCGCGCCTCTGCCCACGAATCTGCCAGTCCTAAAACTGCCCATATTCAGCGGCCTCCTAGGCGAGGTTGCCTCGTCGTTGCGTACCTTGGCGGTGGTCATTGCTGTCCCTACTTTGCGGTCGGAGCGGGTGTGGCGACGGTGCTACCCGCCGTAGCGAAGCTGGCTGTTTCGGCTGTCTGAAGCTCGATACGTGAGTCGTATTCCTTGCGGCTGACTCGATCGATCGGGCCCATGGTTCGGTCGGCGTTGGTGATTCGGCGGCCGAACTGCCAGATCGGTTCGGGGATAAAGGCGGCGACGTTGAGCAATGTCACCAGACCAGGAGGAGCACCGATGAGGGCCGGCCGACGGTCGACGGTTGCGACGATCGTCCGTGCTACCCATTCCGGCGATACGACGCCGAGCCGCTCGAGGCGGCCGAGCGGAATACCGTCCACCAGTTGGGTCTTGACGGCACTCGGCAGCACGGCGGTCACGGAGACACCGGTACCTGCCAGCTCTTCGCGAACACTGCGCGACAGTCCGGTCGCGGCGTGCTTCGCCGCGACATAGGTCGCGAGCCCGGGCGAATGCAACTTGCCTGCCGCGGATGTCACGTTGACGATGTGGCCCCTACCTCGCGAAACCATCCGCGGAGCAACGACTTTGAAGGCGTGATAGTGCGCCCAGAAATTGACGGCCATCGTCGCGACCGCAACGGCGTCGTCTTCGTCGAGCAACCCGCCGACGGGCATGATTCCGGCGTTGTTCACCAACACGTCGATCGGGCCGAGCTCAGCCTCGACTCGCTCGACGAAGTCGACGTAGGATCCCCTGCTTCCCACGTCAACTTGAAATCCAGCGGCGTTGGGCCCCAACGCCGCTGCCGCCTCGACCGCGGCGTCGAGGGTCAGATCGCCGATCGCGACACGAGCACCCTTGCCGACAAACCGAGTCGCGGTAGCAAGCCCGATTCCGCGCGCGCCTCCCGTGACGACGACGACGGCTCCGTCGAGGTCGATCTTGGGGTAAGCACTCATCGCGCAGCCGCCGCGGGCGCCACAGCAGCGCCGCCGGACTTCCTTTTCGGCACCTTCGTCTCAGTGGCTTCCACAACTGGCTGATCGCCGAAATCGTAGTCGTCGAAGTGCACGTGCTTGCTGGTGTACTGCGCCTTGAACAGCGAGGTCGGCCGAATGTAAGGCATATCCCCTTGCGAATTCACGTAGTACGTCCGCAGGCCCTTGTTCACCACGTTGAAGTAGTACGCAATGTTGGCGCCTTGCTTTCGGATCATCTGGTGATAGTCGTTGTGGGCCTTGGTCGATACCTCGACCGTGTCCTTGGCGCGGCGAACCGCTTCCGCAATGACGTTGACCGCGTGATTGGCGCCGATCTCGACGAGTGCGTGCCAGCCGGTGCCGATCCACGAGTACGGCCCGACGAGCATCCACCGGTTCGGTAGGCCTGGGACACTGACGCTTTCGTAGGCCTGCAGCCGGTTTTCGGCGTAGAACTTGCCGAGGTCGAAGCCCTCTCGCCCAACGACCGCGCCCTCGCGGTAGCTCTCGGGATCGGAGAACAGTTCGTAACCGGTTGCGAGCACGATCGCGTCCAGCTCGTGGTCGACGCCGTCCGTCGTCCGGATCCCAGTCGGCGTGATGCGCTCGATGGGGGTGATGATCAGGTCGACGTTGTCGCGATTGAAGGCCTTGACGAAGTCGTTGGACAACGTTGGGCGCTTGCCGACCACACCGTAACTGGGGGCCAACGCTTTTCGCGTCTCCGGGTCGGATACCTGAGTACGCAGGTAGCCGCGGTATGCGGCGCGGCCGATCGCGTCGAATGCGCGCGATCCGGGACGGAAGACAGCGGCGGGCGTCTGGGTGATGATCTGCAATGCAATCTCGACGACGAGCAGGCTGACGCCGCTCACTGCCGCACCGACGCCGGGCAGGCCCATAGCCGTTTGCAACCACGGGGCCATGACGAAGTCGGGCTTGGGGAGGCACCACACCGGCGTGCGCTGATAGACCTCGAGCTTGCCGACCCGTGGTGCGATCGCCGGGGTGATCTGCACCGAACTCGCACCGGTGCCGATGATTGCGATGCGCTTGCCGGTCAGGTGGTAACTGTGGTCCCAGCCGATCGGGCGCAGGATCTTCCCCTTGAAGTCCTGGTAGCCCGAAATACCTGGATCTTCCTTCGGGACGATGTACGCGCCGATCGCCGATATGACGAACCTCGCCGTGATGATCGAACCGTCGGCGGTGTGCAGCTGCCAGTGCGCGCGCTCGTCGTCCCACACCTGTCGAACGACATTGATACCGAAGCGCGTGTGCGGAACCAGGCCGAAACGATTGGCGACATCGATGTGGTAGTCGAGAATCTCCTGCCGCTTCGGGAACACGCGAGACCAGTGCGGGTTCTTCCCGAAGGAGTACTGATAGGTGAAGCCCGGCACGTCGACTCCGAGCCCCGGATAGTTGTTGTCACGCCAACTGCCACCGAAGTTGTCTTCGCGCTCGAGCAAGACGAAGTCGTCGATTCCCGCGTCCTTCAGACCGACGGCGGCGCAGATTCCGCCCGGACCGGCACCGATGACGGCAACGTGATGGTCTGGTTCCGCGGGAATGGGTCGGCGTTGGCTCATACAGAAAGACTGACATATCATTCAGGCAATGTCGACCCCTCACACCAGAGCCCGTCATCGCGGCGACAAGCCCACACAACCGAGGAGATAAACCCAGTGGATAGGGCCTTCAAGGATGCCTTCAAGGATCCGTCGATCGCCGATGGCGAGCGGTCGAGTTACGCCGTGACAATCGGTGACGACCCGACGCAAACCACACCTCGGCGGTAGTGACCCACGAAGGTGACGCCACCTACCGGTCCACGATCGCGGCCCACAGCTCCGTGTCCGAGAGCTGGCACGGCGACAAGCTCGTCACGCGCGAGGAAGGCAACTTCACCGACACCGTGCATCCTCAGTTCGGCGGCAAAGTCGAGGCGTTCCCGGGGCAGATGACTCCGCTCCTCGAAGAAATCACCGCCTTCCGTCGCCTCGACTTCACCAAGCGGGCTCGCAAGACGGTCGATGTCTGGCTCGGATTCTCGATCTATTGGCCCGTCGAGATCAAGGTGGAGAAGGGCACGACGATCGACGTTCCCGCCGGGAAGTTCGACGCGTGCCAGGCCCGGATGCGTCCGAGCTTCTCGCAGATCAACGGACTGCTGGACAAGGAACTGCTACAACTGCTCGCGGTCGAGTGACACGAGGAACGACTTGCGCGCGGTCGTAGCGTTTCGGCAATCGATCGGACGCGAGGTGCCACATGGCCGCCATGCCGGGAGGACACGCGAAACGACGGCCCTCGCGATACGCTGACAGCCATGGCATCGCTGAAACGGCACCTGACTTTGCTCCTGATCGCACCCGTTACTCGCTGGTTGCCAGTTCTCGGCGTCAACCGGCGGTCTGGACTACGACAAGCTCGAAGGCGCCATTGCCGCCCAACTCAATTCGACCTACTCGAAAATCTCACGCAAGGTTTCCAGTGTCGACTGTCCGCGACAGGCGGATAACCCGAAGTCCGGCGCAACGTTCATCTGCACCGCCGACGTCGCCGACGAGGATGTTCGCGTTCAGATCAAGGTGACCGACGACGATTACAATGTCGACTTCGACACCCTCGACGTCATCTTCGATCTCGCCGATACATCCAAAGGCCTTGCCCGTGACATTTCCGCCAAAACAGGGTTTCGCGGTGACCGTCACGTGCGGGGAAGGCATCGAGGTTGTCGCAATCGGGCATTCCTTCGAGTGCACGGCTGTCGACCGACGCGGCGATACTCGCACAGTCAAAGTCACTGCCGCTCCAGTCGGCGAAAAGGGCCAATGGGAGATCATCGAATAGCGCGAGCAGCCATAGTTGCTCCGCTTCAGCTTCCCGACCGGCCCGATGCCGTGGAACCCGAAGGGACTGCTACAACTCCTCGCGGACGAGTAGGCGAGGAACCACTTTGCCGGTCGCGTTCCGCGGCAACTCATCGATGAACACGATGTCGCGCGGCACACTGAACCTCGCGAGTCGAGGTTTTATGACGGTCAGCAGGGATTCGGCGTCGAGTTTCGACCCGACGTCGTCTCCCTCGCGGACTACGTACGCCACGAGCCGCTGCCCGAACTTCTCGTCCGGCGCGCCGACGACCGCGACTTCTCGGACGCCGGCGATGCGGGCGACAACCTCTTCGGTTGCCCGGGGGTACACGTTCTCTCCGCCCGAAACGATCATGTCGTCGACACGGCCGTCGAGAAACAGCAGCCCGTCCGCACTCAAGTGGCCCATATCGCCGGTCGCCATCAGTCCATCGATGACCTGCTTGGTTTCTTCCCGTCGGATGTATCCGTCGAACAGCATTCCGTTGCCGACGAAGACCTGACCGACCTGGCCGGCGCGGAGCGGATTGCCCGCCGCATCGATGATCGCGACACGGGTTCCGATCGGCGCCCGTCCTGCTGTCGTCGGATGCGCCGTGAGTTCCGCGGGGTCGGCAATGGTTGCCCACGCAACCTCGGTGCTTCCGTACAGGTTGTAAAGGACGGGGCCGAACGCGGCGAGCGTCCCCTTGACTACGGGCGGCGGGATCGCCGAACCGCACGCGATGATGATCCGGACGCTGCTGGTGTCGGTCGCGGCGTGACGAGGCTCGGCGACGGACTCCGGCAGCTCGAGGATGCGCGCCAACATGACGGGCACGACGAAAACAGAATCGACGCGGTACCGCGGGATCGCCGCCAATGCCGCGGCCGGCTCGAACTTGCGCTGCAAGATCGCGGTCCCACCGAGGCCGATGCTGATCAGCAACGCGCCGAAACCCCACGAATGGAAGATGGGCGCCGAGATCAGGTTGGTCGTACCCGCGCGAAGCGGTATCCGTGAGAACAGCGCCGCGGCAGGTGTCCAATCCTTGGGTACCGATCGCTTGGCACCCTTCGGGGTCCCGGTCGTCCCCGAGGTGAGCATGATCGGATGTGCGGCACGCGGGCGCAGCGGCAACCGAACGTTCGGCGGATTCGCGATCAGATCGGCGATCGTCGAGACGTCCCTACCCAGGAAATCCTCCGGGGAGTCCTGCCACGCCTGCACGACGAGCAAGCCTGGCGACCTCGGCGGGATCACTGCGGCGAACTCGCCGTCAGCGATCAACACATCGATACGTTGTTCGGCCAGAACCTCACTGACCTGGTCCTTCGACAGACCCGTGTTGAAAAGTACGTGGTCGCAGCCGAGCCGTCCGGCAGCACCGAGCGCCTGAAGGAAGCCTCGGTGGTTTCGGCACATCACGGCGACAATGCTGCGTTCGTTGCAGCCCAGTTCGGTGAGCGAACGAGCGAGCGCCGCGATGTCCCGATCGAGTTCGCCGTATGTCAGCGGACCTGCGTCGTCGATCAGCGCGACCCGATCCGGGAAGCGCCGGCCCGAGACAGCCAACGCTGCTGCCGGGGTGAGCCCCCACCGCGCTGCGGCGACACCCATTCCCACCAGCCGATTCGGCCACGTCGGTCGGACCGCGCCGGTACGCAGGATCGGGACTATCCCCTTGACGAGATCCAACGACAGCGGTCCGATCGCCCTCATCGGCGGCCGGCGATCGTGCTCGAGAGGAATCCTGCGTAGGCGATTGTGCCGACGACACCGGCCGGCCGGGTGCGCCGCATCGTGATCGCGAGTCCGAGCACCAGCTCGGTGAAGCCGTTTCGGTAGGTCCATTGCCTGGTCTGCTGCGGAAATGCTCGTGCCGTCACAGCATCGAACGCCTTCGGAGCGGTGAAGTGCGCGGCTCCGGTGCCGGCCATGCCGAGCCCGAATACTCGGGCAAGAACACTGTCCGGCGTTCGCGCATTGATCACCACCGGATTCTTCGGCGTCTTGCCTGCGACCAGGGCCTGCTTCGCTCGTGCCTTGCGACGCAACACCATTGGGGTACCCCTAACTGTGATCCAACGCACGCCTGGGCAAGAATAAGGCTGTCTCGCCATCACCGGCGGCGCAATGGCCTACAAAACGGTCTACGAAATGTGTCGATTGACACGTCAGTCTACCAAATAAGAGACGATCCTCCGAGGATTCGCTCCACGCGGAAATTCACGTAAGAATGGTGATTGGAGGTTCGAAACATGGCAAAACGAGTCCCAACGTCGCGACTCACCCGCGGATCGAAGCTCGGCGCTGCGGCGGCCGGGCAAGTTCTGCGAAGTAGCCGTACCCGCATGTCGATGCTCGGCCGCTCGGAGGAAGTCCGCGCGAGGCTGTCCGAAGAATCGACGGTGCGCGCTGCCGAACAACTGGTCACCGTGCTCGGCAGCATGAAGGGCGTGGCTATGAAGCTGGGCCAGATGCTGTCGATACTCGATCTGGACCTGGTACCGCCCGAGCATCGTGAAGCCTTCCAAGAAAAACTTGCCGTGCTGCGTGACAGCGCGCCGTCGACGTCCTTCGCCGCGATGCGCCACGTCATCGAGGAGGACCTCGGTAGGCCACTCGACAAGATCTTCGCCGAGTTCGAAGAACAGGCGATTGCTTCGGCATCGATCGGGCAGGTGTACCGCGCGAAATTGCTCGACGGGCGAATCGTTGCGGTCAAGGTCCAGTACCCAGGTATCGAAGCCGCGGTCGCGGCCGACCTGAAGAACCTGACGATGTTCGCCAAGTTCTGGCAAGCGATCGTGCCCTGGGTTTCGATTGCCGTGCTCGACGAACTCCGCAGGAACATCGAAAGCGAACTGGACTACATCCAAGAAGCCCAGACGCAGAAGCGCGTTGCCGACCAGTTCGCCGGTCACCCCTTCATCTCCGTTCCGACGAGCATCCTCGAACTGTGTAGTCGCAGGGTGCTCGTGACCGAGTACGTCGAGGCAGTGGGGTTCGACACGATCCGCGCACTGCCACAGGAAGAGCGCGACCGGATCGGCGAAATCATCTACCGCTTCTACGTCGGTTCGATGTTCATATACAACGAGTTCTGCGGCGACCCACACCCCGGCAACATCCTGCTCGGCGCCGACGGCAAGCTGACATTCATCGACTTCGGATTGTTCAAACAAATGGATCCCGCACACGTCGATTTCGAACTCGACTGCCTCCGCGCCGCATGCGAGGACCGTGGGGACGACCTGTACAAGCTGCTGATCGACGGCGGAGTCATCCCGAAAGCCGATCGGGTGACCGTCGAAGATTGTCTCGACTACGTCAACGCCGCATCGGAATGGTGCCTCGTCGACCAGGAACTTCGCATCACACCCGAACTGGCAAGCGGGGCGTTTCTGCTCGCAATCGATCCACGCGCAGCCGAAACCGCGGGGATGAAGCTGCAGAACCTACCCCCTGAACACCTGTTCTCGCGGCGCGCGGACTTCCTCACTTTCGGCGTCCTCGGGCAGCTCGAGGCAAACGCAAACTGGCACCGCATCGCTCGTGAATGGCTGTACGGCGAGGAGCCGGTCACCGAGCTCGGCCGCCTCAACGCGGAATGGATACGCAAGCGCAGCGTCGAAACAACCAGCTGATGCGCCTGCGGGCGTCCAAGAGAACGGAGTGCCGATGGCAGCCAAGCGGGAATTCGATCTTGTCCTCTATGGGGCAACTGGTTTCGTCGGCAAGCTCACCGCCGAGTATCTGATCGGGGCAGCGCCGAAGAAGGCACGCATCGCGCTCGCCGGCCGCTCCTTGCCGAAACTGCGCGCGGTTCGCGACGAGCTCGGCGCAGGCGCGGCGGACTGGTCACTTATCGTTGCCGATGCCGCTGACCAGGCAGATGTGGACGCGATGGCGAAGCGGACCAAGGTCGTCGTCACGACGGTCGGCCCGTACGCCCGCTATGGCCTGCCACTGGTCCAGGCGTGCGCATACGCCGGCACGCACTACGCGGACCTCACCGGCGAACCACTCTTCATCCGGGACTGCATCGATCGGTTCCACACCGTTGCCGTCGATTCCGGCGCCAAAATCGTCAACTCGTGTGGCTTCGATTCGGTTCCGTCCGACCTGAGCGTCTACCTGATCTATCGGCGGTCGCTCGCGGACAACACGGGCGAACTCGAGGACACGACGCTCGTCGCCAACGTGAAGGGCGGCATGAGCGGCGGAACAATCGACTCGGGCCGCGCCCAGATGGAAGCGATCGCTGCGGATTCGGCGCTGGGACGGGTTGTCGGCGACCCGTACGCGTTGAGCCCCGATCGCGCGCTCGAGCCCGACATGGGCAAGCAATCCGATGCGGCGTTGCGTCGCGCGAACACGATCGATCCGAGCCTCGACGGCTGGGTGACAACGTTCGTCATGGCCCCGCACAACACCAAGGTCGTCCGTCGGAGCAATGCGCTGCTCGGGTGGGCGTACGGGAAGAACTTCCGCTACAGCGAGGTTATGAGCGCAGGCAAGTCGGTCGCAGCGCCGGTTATCGCGGCCGGAGTCGCCGGCGGAATGGCCGCGTTCGCAGTACTCGGCCCAGTCATATCTCGAGGCGTCGGCAAGAAGGTGCTCGACCGGATCGCGCCGAAACCAGGCACCGGGCCGAGCGAGAAGACTCGCAACAGCGGTCACTTCACGATGAAGACTTTCGCCCGAACCTCTTCTGGCGCAAAGTATCAGGCAACGTTTTCGGCCAAGGGTGATCCCGGCTACGCGGCAACCGCCGTGCTGCTCGGCGAGTGTGGTCTGTCGCTTGCATTCGACGACAAGAAACTGTCCGGGCTTGCTGGCATCGTCACGCCCGCCCCCGTCATGGGCGAAGCTCTTGCGGATCGGCTTCGGGCGGCGGGCATGAAGATCACCGTGGATCGAGTCGGCGCTACTTGATCAGCCCGCGTCGCCGGGCCGCGGCGTAGCCCAGCCGAGTCAGCGGAGCGCTGATGTCCTGGTACCTCGGCCCGACGACGCGCGGGATGAGGTCGAAGCCGCGCGCGTCCGGTCCGATGAGGACCCGCGGCTTGTTGCGCTCCACACCGCTGAGAATCACCTTGGCGGCGCGCTCCGGCGTTGTGATCGCGATCTGCTCGAAGCGCTTACCGAGCTCGTCGCGATCGCCTATGTCCTCGACGCCGCGTGCATCGCGTGCGATGTTCGTCTTGATCCCGCCAGGATGCACGCAGGTCACGCCGACCGGATATCGGGCGATCTTCATCTCCTGGCGCAACGCCTCAGTGAACCCACGGACAGCGAACTTGGCTGCGTTGTAAGCACTTTGACTCGGGATACCCATCAGCCCGAACACGCTGGAGATGTTGACAACGTGCCCGTCCCCCGACGCGATCAGATGCGGAAGAAACGCTTTGGTGCCGTATGCGACGCCCCAGAAGTCGATGTTCATCAGCCACTCGAAGTCGTCCCACGACATGTCGACCACATCAGCGCTCAGTGCGACGCCGGCGTTGTTGACGATGAGATTGACGGTGCCGAACTCCCCTGCGACCGACTCGGCGTATGCGTAGACGGCGGCGCGATCGGCGACGTCGAGTCGGTGCGAAAGCGCTGTCGCGCCGGCCTTCTCGGCCAATGCCGCAGTCTCGGCGACCGACACCTCGTTGATGTCCGACAGCGCCAACCGCGTGCCCCGAGCGGCCAGGTCGAGTGCGAGCGCGCGCCCGATTCCGGAGCCTGCGCCGGTGATGACCGCAACCTTGCTTCCGAGATCCTTCATGCAACTACCCCAGTTCCTGTCAGACGCCAAAGCGGACGGCTGATGCCACCACACATTCCGGCAGAAGCCAAGAAGGCCACCGTAGGTTCGGTGGCTTTCCGCAGGTTGTTCCGCCGATTTCGGCGTGCGCGCAACCGTCCCCAGGTCGGGGAAATCCCGATCGAGCGGTACACATCCTTGTCGATCAACAACCGCCACAACACATTTGCCAGGACAGCAAGCACGACGCTGTGGAACTGCCGGGATATCGCGCCGCCGCTCGCCAGGCCGCGTTCGACCTCGGCTCGCGCGTACGCGATTTCGCGCGCCGAATCCAATCCGTGGAGCAGCAGTGCCTGTCGCACGTGGGGCTGCACCGTGGGGTCGGCGACCGCTTCGCGCAGATACGCGTCGAGCACCTCGTCGACGATCAGGCTCGCACCGTGCGCGGATGGACCGAGCGGAAGGAAGCTCAGCACCTTCAGCCCGGTGAGGCTGCCCCGCGGGAGTCGATACGGCGCGATCCCGGTCTTCCCGATCAGCCGAGCGAACATCGTCGCGTTGCGTGTCTCGATACTCACCTCGGCGAGCGAGACGAGCGCGGCCTCGTCGGTCAGCCGCCCGACCGCCACCGAACGCAATCGGGCAAAGGTGAGAAAGGCATCGAGGTACGCGGCCCAACTGAACAGACTTACCGCTTCGTGGCGACCCAGCTCCCTGCGCTGGCCGTCGGAAAGTCTGCGCCACAACGCAGTTCCGTACAGGCTCACCAAGCGTTCGGGCAGGTACATCAGGTCGTCGTCGAATGGCGCTTGCCAATCGATATCGACTTCCGGGTCATAGGTCGAGGCCGCCGCGCTGGCCAGCATCGCTTGCGTCGCGCTAGGGCGGTCGTCGGCCTTTGTCATGATGTCTTGATCTCACACAGTCGTGGCGAAGACTGCCTCCGCGATATCGTCCGGAAGGGATCTCGTCGCCCGCCACAGGCGTTTGGTGATTGCCCCCTCGAGCATGCCGACCTCGTAGAAGTAGCGGATCATCGGATCCCCGAGGAACTGCATGTTCACCTGGTAGTTCGGACTGCGAAATGCGGCGATGAATCCGCGAACGGGGTGGATTCCGACCGATCGGTAGACGCGGGGATTGACGAGCACCGGAAAGACTCCGTTGGCGATCGAGGCGAGCACACCGCGGTGAAATGCCTTCGAGAACCGGTTGGCGTGCGCCATCCCGCGGGCCAGTTCCTCTCTGGCATAGGTGATATGGCGCGCTTCCTCGAGCACGTGAATCTTCATCAGCTGCCGGAGATGCGGCTGCAAGTCCGGGTCGTTCATCGTCTCGCGCTGACCCCGATCGAGGACCTCCTCGATCAGCAGCGTGCCGCCGTATGTCGACGGACCGATGGGCACGAACTGGAGCAGCTTCGTCAGTGTCATCGTGCCGCGCGGCAATCGGTAGGGCCGCACGCCGGTCTTGTTGATCAGGCGGGCGAACATCGTCGAATGCCTCGCCTCTTCGGCGATCTCGGTCAGCGCGTAAAGCGAGTGGTCCGACAGCGATCCGCGACCGACCACCCGCAGGAGAAACGCGCTGAGAAACCCTTCCGCATACATTCCGAAACTCGGGATGCTGACGATCTCGTTCTTGCCGAGTTCGATGCGCTGCTCGGGTGTGAGCTTGTCCCAGAGCGGGGTGCCATAGAGCGAGACTCGATGCTCGGGGAGCCAGTGTTTATCCGGCTCCCACGGCGCATCCCAGTCGATGTCGACCTCGGCGTCGTAGAACCTTTCGGCCGAGGATTTCAGCAATCGCGCCGCTGTCTTCTGCCGGTCGCCTACAGTGCGAACATGCACGTCGGCCATGCCTTCAGTGGTGAGGGCCAGCCCGTGTCTGCGATCGGAAACACTCCGCGCCATGACCCCTCCTTTGCGGCGAGACGGACGGAAAGTAGCTAGTACTGTCAGTATTAGGTACTATGTCAAGTGTGGTCCGCATCACGAAGGGTGTCAAGAGACGATTGACCGGCTCCGAGGGAGACGGCACCGTCCGCGTCGACGCGCGCAGCGAACGTTGGCGCGAGCATCGAATCAAGGTGCGTCAAGAACTTGTCGAGGCCGCTGTTCGAGTCCTCGACAAGAACGGACCCGAAGTGAGCATGGACGACATCGCTCGCGAGGCGGGGGCGGCGAAGCCCAAGCTCTACCGCCACTTCGACGACAAGCTCGATCTGTATCTCGCCATCGTCGACCACATCCAGCACATGCTGTTCGACCGGATCCTGTCGAGCATCAACATCATGACGGACTCGACGTCCGAGCTGGTCGCTCGCAGTGTCGCGGAATACGCCATGGTCGTCAGCGAGCATCCGAACGTATTCCACTTCCTTGTGCACAGCCATTTCACGCAGCAGGCCGACGAATCGGAGCGGGCGATCCAGGCCGCGAAGGTGTCGGCCAGCCGATTCGCATCGCTCTTCGCCGACGCGATGGACAACCCTGGCGTCGACGCGGACAGTGTCGAGTTGGTCGCCTATTCGATCGGCGGCGCAGCGGCGTCAGCGACCGATTGGTGGCTCGGCGCGAACAAGCTGCTCGGTCACCAGATGCCCGTCGCGGACTTCGTTCGATATCTGACCGAGATCATCCGCAGCATGCTCGATGCGAGCGCACGCATTTCCGGCGTCACGATCGATCCGGATCAGCCTCTGCACCTTGCCTTTTCGCCAGCCAGCGTCGAGGGCTGACCGATGTCGAATCCCACCGCCGACTCCGACTATGTCGGTCCGGCGACACTGACGCTGGCAGACCGTGCGATCACGGTCGAGGCAGACCTACGCGGACATTCTCAGCCCATCGACGGCATCTTCCGCTGGTACGGGAGACTGCGTCCGAACGACGAGTTCGACCAATTGGTCGGTAGCCGAAAAGCCACGGGAACAATCCGGACACCGAGCGGCGAGGCCCCCGTCACGGTCGGCGATCGCGATCTCTGGGGTCGCTACCGCGTGCAAGGACACAATCATCCGCCCTATCACGTCCCATCCACTATCGAAGAGGCAGAAGCAATTGCAAGGAAAACGCGTGGCCCGCACTGACACAACGACGAGCAAGGCAGGCGCCTTGGCGAACAAGCGCTTCCAGGTCGCAGACATCCCCGACCAAACCGGCAAGACCATCTTGATCACCGGTGCGAACAATGGATTGGGTCTACACGCAGCGACCGAGCTCGCAGGCGCCGGCGCGCGGATCGTGCTGGCGTGCCGGAACCAGGAGACCGGCCGCGCCGCCCTGGCCCAGGTGCAGGCGAAGAACGGGAATGCCGATCACCACCTGATCGCGCTGGATCTCGCCGACCTGTCGTCCGTGCGGGACGCCGCCGCTGCGGCGAACGAGATCGCGCCGGTGCTCGATGTGCTGATCAACAACGCGGGCCTGATGGCGATCCCGAAGGCCCGGACCGCCGACGGATTCGAAATGCAAATCGGGACAAACCATTTCGGCCACTTTGCGCTGACCGACGGACTGCTGCCCGCGCTGCTGAAGGCCTCGGCCCCTCGCGTGGTGACGCTGGCGAGCATCGCCCACCGCCAAGGCGCGGTCAAGCTCGACGACATCAATTACGAACGGCGGATGTACACCCGGATGGGTGCGTACAACCAGTCCAAATTGGCCAACTTGCTGTTCAGCGCCGAATTGGCACGACGCAGTGCGGCAGCTGGACTTCCGCTCATCTCTATTGCCGCGCATCCCGGCGTAGCCGCAACCAACCTCTTCGACTCGATGGTCCCGCGCATTCCTGGCGCGCTGCCGATGCTGCACCTCGGCCTCAGGATCGTCGGAACGGCCGAGGACAAGGGCGCACTCAGCCAGCTCTATGCAGCAACGATGTCCGACGTCGTCAACGACGATTACTTGGGACCGAATGCGATGTTCGGGATGAAGGGCCCCGTCCGACGTTCACCGCGTACGCGACGCGCTGGCAGCACGAAGCTGGCGGCAGCTCTCTGGAACAAGTCAGTCGAGCTCACCGGCGCAACATTCAGTCAACTGCAGCCGAAGAAATCGGCAGCAGACGAGAAGGCCAGCAAATGACCTCGGCGCCCAGCGATACCAGTCGCGCAATCGAGCGAGCTCGCGCTTTGATCCGAACCACAGAGCTCCGCGTCAATTCGTCGGCTGACGATGGCTTCATCGACTTGATCGGCCGGGAAGATGCGCCGCAGCCGACTGCGGCACAGCGAGCGATGAACAGTCGCATCGTGGCCGCAATCTACGAGCGGCTGTGGCGACCAGCAGGTGCCGCGGCGCTCGGTTACGGCATGACGATGAAGGACGAGCGAGCCAAAGCGATCACCGATCTTCGGCTCGGCGGCGCGCAGCGGGTTCTCGACGTGGCATGTGGCCCTGGCAATTTCACCAAGTTCCTCGGCGACAAGCTCTCCGGCGACGGCATCGCTATCGGCTTCGATATTTCCCGACCGATGCTGTTGCAGGCCGCGCGTGACAATCTGAGCGGGCATGCGTCCTACATTCGTGGCGATGCGCGCACGCTGCCGTTCGACGACAACACCTTCGGTGCGGTGTGCTGTTATGCGGCGCTCTACCTCGTGCCTGAGCCGCTGGTGGTGGTCGACGAACTCATCCGCGTACTCGCCCCGGGCGGGCGCATTGCGATCATGACCAGCTACGCCCGCGATCCCGCTCCCCTGCGGAAAGCACTGACGTTGATCGCCGGCTCTTCGGGCGTACGTATGTTCGCCAAGGACACGTTCACCACGATCTTCTCGGACGCCGGACTTACCGAGGTCACTCAGGAGATCCACGGTGTCGCTCAGTTCGTCGCTGCAACCAAACCGTTGACAGACTGACATGTCATTCGGTTTAATGTTTCGATGAGCCTCGAAGAAGCGGCATGACCGCCCTGTTCCGCGATCCCGGCATCGCCGACGGCGAGAAATCCGTCTACACGATCCGGGTTGGCGACGCCTCGAACGGCACGCAGTTCACGAGCATGATCGAGCACGACGGGAACAAATACGTCTCAGCGACGACGGCGAGCAGCGGCGACGATTTTGCGTTCACAGTCGAGCAAACGATCCTGCGCGACAAGGGCCTGCTGAAGGCGGAGAGCTACCGAGCTGAAAGCAAGGTCGACGGCAAGACCGTCAGCCGCGAAGAGGGCTATTTCGCAGACACGAAACACATCCAGTTCGGTGGGACGTTGGAAGCCTTCCCACGCAGCGTCATGCCGCTCGTCGGTGGCCTGACCTTGTTGCGCGGCCTCGACTTCCACCGCGGCGCCCAGCACAACGTCGACCTCTGGATCGCGTTCTCGATCTGCTGGCCACTTGAGGTGAAGGTGGAGAAACGCATGAAGGTCGATGTCCCGGCAGGCAGTTTCGATGCCTGGCAGATCCGCATTCGTCCGAGCTTCACGCACATCAACACGTTGCTTGACAAGGTGGTTGCCGGATTCTTGCCGCCGTTCGTCGCTCACATGGAGGCCGGCAACGCTCATCGGTTGCTCCGCTTCAGCTTTCCGAGCGGGCCGCTGCCGTGGAACCCGAAGGGAGTCCTCGAACTCGCCGTCGCTTGACAGCTCTTTCAGCCAGGTGAGAGATTTAGACGATAATCATCTCACCCTCGGGTGATCGGGCAGCGACAGGTGGGATAATGGCAGGCACGGTGCGACGGCTACTTCCGCTGGTGCGCAAGGCGGAACCCGAAGACGGCGAGCGTGCCCCGATCCTCGACGCAGCGCTCGATGCTTTTCTCGATTTCGGGATCAAACGCACAAGCATGGGCGAGGTAGCCAAGCGCAGCCGGCTGTCCCTCGCAACGCTGTACCGTCGCTTCACCCAGAAGCCGGAATTGGTTCGTGCCGTCGGACTTCGCGAGGTCCGCCGCTTCCTCGCCGAGGTCGACCGCAAGGTCGGGACACTCGATCCCGACACGAGTGGTGAAGATCAAATCGCCGAACTCTTGGTCACCTTCTTGCGCGGCCTACGCAGCCACCGCTTGCTCGTCAGACTGCTCGCCACCGAACCCGAAATCATCTTGCCCCACTTGACCGTCGACGGCGCTCCCGTGCTCGAACTCGGACGCGACTATCTGGTCGAGTTCATCGAGCGGCTTCAACGCGAGAACAAGGTGCCGGCCTTCGATCCCGCACCGGTCGCCGAGATGGTCGCGCGCACAGCCCTTTCGCTCGCATTGACGCCCCAGACAGTCATCCCGCTCGATGACGATGATGCCGCACGACAATTCGCGCGGACACACATTGCCGGCGCATTCCTACTCGCGCCCTTGGACGCCACACGCAACCGATCGACCGCCTAACCAGCGCACAGCCCTGCGCCGTCTGTGGCACAGTCTGTTCCATGTCGAAAGTTGCGAGCCCATGGCAAATACCACCTGCCGAAGCGCTGCGCGCAAGCGATCGGACGGTGGTCGCCGCGCTGGATACAAGGGCGACACCAGGATTCATGTGCGGCAAGAAGCTCGCTCAGCAATTGCTCGCCGAGCGTGGAGCACATCTCTTCGCCCTCCAGGAGAAGCTGTACGCGAACGGTAGATCCGGTGACACCCGGTCCGTTCTCCTGGTCCTGCAGGGAATGGACACCTCGGGTAAAGGTGGAATCGTCCGCCACGTTCTCGGCAACGTCGACCCGCAAGGAGTCGACCACACGTCCTTCGGCGTACCGACCGATGAGGAGAAGAGCCACCACTACCTCTGGCGGATTCGCAACGCACTCCCCCGCGGCGGTCAGGTCGGCGTCTTCGACCGCTCGCACTACGAGGAAGTGCTCGTCGTGCGGGTCCACAATCTTGTCCCACCCGAGGTGTGGAGCGAGCGCTACGCCGAGATCAACCAGTTCGAACGCGAACTCGTCGACGCCGGCACCACGATTGTGAAGGTCGGCCTGTTCATCTCCAGCGACGAGCAGAAGGTTCGGCTCAGCGAACGACTCGAGCGCCCCGACAAGTACTGGAAGTACAAGCCGCACGACATCGACGAGCGGTTGCTCTGGCCCGCGTATCAAGATGCGTATCAGGCTGTGCTGGACAAGACTTCGACCGACTACGCGCCGTGGCACGTGGTTCCCGCGGACCGCAAGTGGTTCAGCAGGCTTGCCGTCACCGAACTGCTCATCGACGCGCTGGAGAGGCTCGAGCTCGAGTGGCCTGCGCCCGACTTCGACGTCCAAGCGGAGAAAAACCGACTCGCCCAGACATGAACGACGAAGATCCAGATTCCGACGACAGCTGGAATACGGCGGCTCGGAACGAGACCGAAACCCAACGCCTCGACCGCAATTGGTCAAGTCTGTTACAGGAACTGCGAGTCGTTCAGACCGGCGTGCAATTTCTGACCGGGTTCTTGTTGACCCTGCCCTTCCAGAATCGCTTCTCCGAACTGTCGGATGCCATGCAGGACGTCTACCTCGCCACGGTCACATGTTCGATCGGCGCGACGGTCTTCCTCGTCGCGCCAGTCGGTATGCACAGACTGCTGTTTCGACAACGCAAGCTGAAGGATCTCGTCGCCACGTCGCACAAGTTCGCCATCGCAGGTCTTGTTCTGCTCGGACTGGCATTGACGGGAGTTGTCGCGATCATCTTCGACACTGTCGCGGGCGAACTGCCTGCCGTCATTGCCGCTGCCGTAACGGCATTGGCGTTTGCGTACTTCTGGTTGGTGTTTCCCCTGTTGCGACGTCGCAGTTCGTAAGACCCAGCCGTGCGTAAAGAGCGGCCCCGCCGGGTGGGCGGGGCCGCTCTCTATCGATCGTTCGGTCAGCTACGCTGCTCTGCGCGCTGACGCTGCTCGTCGAGCTCTGCTTCAGCACGAGCCTTTTCGGCCTCGGCTTCCTTCTTCGCAACCTCGCGCTGGCTTTCGGCCTTGTCCTGCTGAGCCTCGCCTTCGCGTGCAAGGCTGTCGTTGCCAACAACCGACCCTACGGCCTCTTTTGCAGCACCCTTCACGCCTTCGACGACGCCCTTGATGCCTTCAACTGGTCCACTCTTCTCGTCAGCCACTGTGTATCCCTCCGTGTTGGTTGCTTGCGCTGACGGATTACCCGTGTGCTGCGAGCGCTAAACCACCCAACTGACGGGCGGGTAGCGTGCACTCTCGTGGCGAAGGTGACGCGGCGCACTGACGAGGGCAAACGATCCCTGTCCAGGACCGCATTCGACCTCGCGTCCCGACTCGCTGCCGGCGCGGCGCCGTCGCGCGGACCCAAAGTCGATCTCGCCACGCTCGTCGGCCCCGACGTCCGCCCGCTCTATTCCGGTACCAGGGAGATTCGCACGCGCCTGGCCACGCATGGCTACGAGGCAACGGAACAGACCGCGCGTGCGGTGTGCATGGCAGACCGCACAGGACGTCCGCTCCTGGTCGAGGGCGGCACAGGTGTGGGAAAGACCGAGCTGGCCAGGGCGCTTGCACTTGGAGCTGACGCGGCACTGATTCGGTTGCAGTGTTACGAGGGCATCGGCGAACAACAAGCGCTGTACGCCTGGAACCATGCGAAACAGATTCTGCAACTACAGACTTCCGCTGGTGTGCTCACGGCCGACGTTTTTGCCGAGGAGTTTCTGCTCGAACGCCCGCTGCTCGCCGCGATCCGATCGACCCAGCCGACCGTGCTCCTCATCGACGAGGTGGACAAGGCTCAGATCGAGTTCGATGCACTACTTCTCGAAGTTCTCAGCGATTTCAGCGTCACCATCGGCGAGTTCGGCACGATCACGACGACTCGTCGCCCGCTCGTCATCCTGACCGCCGGCGGGCAGCGCGATTTGTCTGATGCGCTTCGTCGCCGCTGCCATTTCCTGCACCTACCCAGCCCTTCCGCGCCGATGGAGCGGCGGATTCTGGACCACCACGTCCCCGATGCCGAACATCGCATCGAGCGTGGGCTGAACTCTATGGCCACGCGCCAACGGAGCGGCCGCGAGTGGAACGTTGTCGTCGCGTCGATCGGCAATTCCGAAGGGCTGCTTGACTACATCGTGCAATTCGTCGGCGCGCTGCGCGACAGCGGAGTTCCGTGCGGACCGTCAGGCCTCATCGACGCAGTAGACGCCGTCTGCTGGGTTGATGTAGGCGATCGGGAGCAAGTGCGAGAAGCACTATGCTGCACCATGATCCATCGCGAGGTGGAGTTGCCGACGTTCCACGCACTTTCGACCTGTGGTTTCCGGAAACTCTGCACCGCGGTGAACCAGCCGCAGGAGGGCCACTCGATACCGAACCCAACGCCGTCGAGCGCGTTGCGGCGACTCTGGCAGGGCTCGATCTCGCCGCGCTGGATTCCGACGAGGTAGTGAACGGCCTTGCTGCCGAGCTTGTTTCGCAGTTCGGTACCTACCAACGCGGAGACACTGAATCGTACTCAGCGATGCAAGCGGTGCGTGCCTTCAACCCCACCGAGGCAGCGCGCCTCGTTGCGCTGAGCATTGCAGCGGGAATGCCGACGTCACCATTGAACTCGACGATCGCCGAGCGCACGGCCTCGTCGAGAGTGGAGAGCTTACGGCGTGCCGTCACACTGGAGACCAATCGCAGGGTCGCTCAACAGCGCGGGCGGGAAGCCGTTGCAGCGTATGCCGTCCCGGGAATTACTCGGGTCGACGAGACACTCGACATCGACGACTCCGAACTCGCCGCAGTTCGCCGTGCGGTCGTCGAACTCGGCCGAGTACTTGCGAGCCGACAAGCGTCACAACGGCGCCGGGCACGTGCCGGCGAGATCGATATGCGGGCAACGATGCGCAAGTCGATGTCCACCGGCGGAGTGCCGATCACTCTCGCGCGGCGGCGGCCGCGGCTGTCGAAGCCGGAACTCGTTGTGCTGTGCGATATGTCGAGTTCGGTCTCGGAGTGGAGCTATTTCACCCTCATCCTCGTCGACGCGCTGCGGAAGGCATTCTCTCGCGTTCGAATATTTGCGTTCATCGACAAGATCGACGAAGTCACCAGCTTCTTCAAGCCCGGCACCGATCTCAGCGCGGCGGTCGCGAGGATGCATTCGGAAGCGGACATCGATGTCGAAGGTCGGTCGGACTACGGAGCGGCCTTGGCAGGATTCGTCGTGGACTATCCGAATTTGGTGACGTCCAAGACTTCTCTGCTCGTCATCGGCGACGCACGAGGCAACTACCGCGCTCCGCGCTCGGACGTCATCCGCGATCTCGCCGACACCGCGCTGCACGCCCATTGGCTCAACCCCGAACCCGAACGAAATTGGGGCACGGGCGATTCCGCAGCCGATACGTACAGCAAGGACATCACCATGCACGAGTGCCGCAATGCTGGTCAGCTCAGCGCCGTCATCACTGCGCTGATCGACACCTAGAAAAGCGGTATCTAGTAAGCCTCACCGATTTCGTGCATGGCTGCTTCCTCCGCTGAGGCTGCGCCGCCATCGATACCGACGTCGCGAGCAATGAGAGCGGTCCCTTCACCGTCAACACCACTATCGGTCGCGAGTAGCCGCCCCGAACGAGCGTCACCGACCTCTTCGTCGCTCATCTCGTTCTCGTCCCAATCCACCCCATCGCCACCGGTGACGTCGACATCCGGTTCCTCCTCGGCGAGGCGTTGGTCGAGACTTTCGCCTTCCTCTTGCTCCGACGCTGTCGTACCGAACCGATCGAGCATGAGCGGACGTTCCACAGGTGAGTAGCCCTCGTCGAGCACGTCATCGACACCTCGATCGATCAAGGTGTCCTCCGCCTGAAGCTGATCGTCTTCATCGACGCTGTATTCGCCGCCCGAACCCTCGACTTCGGTCTCTTTTCTGTTCATGCACTCAACGATGCCACGCACAACACGTCACAGGTTGGCGCAAGCGCCGCGGGTTTCGTAATGTGAACGCAACGGTTGAGACAGCAGCCACGGTTGTGGGTGCTGTGCGCCTCCGACCACCAACGCATGCCGCTCCGCATAGATATGAGGTGGACCATGGTCGAACCGGCCGAAATTCCGGGCGATTCCCCGACTCCCGCCCAGGGCGAAGGTTTCGATGTCAGCGTTGTGTGGCACGACCGCGTCGTCGTGCTGAAAGTCGAGGGCACCCTCGACATGGTGTCGGCTCCGCAGCTGTCCGAGTCCATCTTGACCGCGATGACGAACGATCCAGCCGGAATCATCGCTGATCTGTCCGACGTCGAATTCTTGGCGTCCGCGGGGATGACGGTGCTCATCGCGGCAAACGAGGAAGTGTCGCCGTCCGCACGCTTCGGAGTTGTCGCGGACGGTCCCGCGACGAGCCGGCCGATGAAGCTGGTCGGTGTCGACGACGTGCTGACGATCTATCCCACGATCGAATTGGCTCTCGAAGATCTGCAGCGCGTCACAGGCAATCGGAATACTTGATTCGTCGTAAACAGCGGTGCCCGAGCACGATCGGTGGTGATATCGAAATGGACGACGAGCGAGCTCTGATCTGTCTCGACATCATCGCCGATCCGATCGGTGCTGCAAACTTGCGACGGGCGTTCAAGACCTGGTTGCACAACAACTTTCGGATCGACGATGAACGGTTGAGCGCGCTCACGCTCGCAGTCAACGAAGCGTTGGCAAACGCGGTGGAGCACGCCTATTCGGACCAACCTGGCTCTGGCACGGTCGATCTCCGCGCGGACTACGACGCCGACGCGGACGAACTGAACGTCGTCGTCACCGATCGCGGGCGGTGGCGTGCGCCAGAGCCTGATCCGCTGCACCTTCGCGGTCGCGGAATCCCGCTCATGCATGCCCTTTCCGAACGCACGCAGATCGAATTCGCCGCTGCCGGCACCACCGTGCAGTTGGGCTGGACGAGTTTCGCGCAACGCGCCGGGTAGCGCTGACGGCGCACAGTTTGTTTTGGAAGGGCGTTGTGGTCGGGCGCGCCGGCTACTTATTTGAACCGGCGTGCCCTGAGTCGTCCGAGCGCCCGGGCACAAGTTCGACCTCCGAGCCGGTTACCCTGCTCCGCCGGCTCGAAACCCCGAAACCGCTGTGCCACGGCACAGGTTCGGCGTAAGCCGAATTCAGAGCCTCGCGCCGCCGCGCCTCTTGGCCACTGCACGGTAGATCAGCAGCAGGATCACCGCACCGATGATGGCGCCGATAAACGCGTGCTCAACAGGTGGCCGCAGATCGAACTCGTGCGGGCTGAACACCAGGCTTCCCAGCGTTCCGCCGACGTACCCACCGATTACACCGAGGACAATCGTTCCAATCCAGCCAAAATTCTCCTTACCCGGCACGAGAAGCCGAGCGATTGCTCCGGCGATGAGGCCGATGATGAGCATCGAGATAATTCCCCACATGGCAGATTCCTTGACCTGAGGGCGCACGAGACGCCAGGGATGGGACCGGTACAGACCCCATGATTCCCGATCTGTACACCTGAAGCTTGCTCCAAGACTGGGCGCGCCGCTAGCTGTTGCGAGAGTCCGTCAGTTCGGCGGTCCGTCAGCAAGCACCACCCGAACAAGTCTGCTCACGCCCGCTTCATCGGTGATGCCGAGTGCGACGTTGTCTCCCGGCACATGGGCGGACAGTTCGGCGCGTAATTCCTTGGTCGACGCGATCGGGTGGCCGTTCATGGTGGTGATGATGTCCCCACGCGTCACACCGGCTTCGAAGGCCGGCGTGCCGAATATCGCAAGCTCGACGTGTGCGCCCTTCTTTTCGCTACCGACCGGATCGGTGACCAACGTTCCAAGCGTCGCCGTCGGTCCGATATGGACGGTGTCGGAGCGCGTGCCGGATTGGATCTGCGTAACAATCGCCATTGCCTGATTGATCGGAACCGCGTATCCCCGGTGCGGCGCAGCCGGCGGCGGAGGCTCGGGCGCAGGCATCGACGCTTCTTCCGGGTCAGGAGGCGGCGTGCCCGCCGTGATCACGCCGATTACGGCGCCCGATCGATCTACCAGCGATCCGCCCGATTGACCCGCGACGACGTTCGCCTCGACCTCGATGAGGTCCGACAGGTACTTCCGCGAGTAGTCGGAATCGTTGCGCGCGATGATGGTGCTCTCGAGCGACGTCGCCTTCCCGGGCGCACTCGTCGGTGTGCCGCCGGCCCCTCCTGCGTTCCCGATGGCGACCACCTCGTCGCCGAGACGAACTCGCGTCGAGTCACCGATGCGGGCTGTCGGCAAGCTGGCAGCGTTCGAGAGCTGCAACAGCGCAACGTCATGGCTGCTGTCATAGCCGACGGTTGTCGCGTCGTAGATCAACCCGTTCGCAACATCCGTGACGCTGATGTGGACCGCACCTTTAATCACGTGATGGCTGGTCAAGATCTGCCCGTCCGGCGTCAGGACGATGCCTGTACCGGCGCCCTGCAATTCGAGGGGCCCGACAACGACGTCGATATTCACCAACGTCGGGTTGACCACTGTGGCAACAGCATTCACGTCCAGCGGCGGCAGCGGAGGCGGGGGCGCGATCTGAGCTGCCGGTCCCGATCCGCCGGTGCGTTCTTGGAGCCATGACAGCTGCACTCGATCGCGCACGACGCCGAAACCCAGCACCAATGCACCGATCAACGCGAGCACGGCGACAACGCGTCCGACGTGGTTCCGCTCGGGCTTCGCGTGGACCGGACGGGCATCATCGAGCGCGGGCGCGGGATACTTCCGTGGCGGAACCCACATGCTGCCGACGTCGGTGTTTCGATGCTCGGAGTCGCCCATCACCCTTCCCAACCACGTTCCGGCCAGGTACTTACGATAAGGCGCGATGGCCCTTCCCGCGCAAGAGACTGTCCAGCTCAACTGACCTGGCGAAGTTACGCGGTTTGAGCACGCCGCTCTCGGGGTATGCCCATGTTGTCCGAATTCCGTCTTCGGCACCCCCGATACCTACCGGCATTCGGGCCCTTATCGAAAGGCCACCGACATGATTATCCTCGGAGCAATCTTGCTAGTCCTCGGATTCATCTTCGGCATCCCCATTCTCTGGACAGCGGGAGTTGTCGTCCTGGTGATCGGGGTCGTGTTGTTCCTATTCGGCTCCATGGGTCGCGCAGTCGGCGGCCGCCGGCACTACTACTGACCGGTGCGCGGCGTCTGCAGTGTTCGACAAAGCGGTGTTCGACAAAGCAGAGCCATGCCGAACCCTGCATCGACGAAACCCCGTAACACGTTGTTACGCAGCGGGATAGTCGATCAGGGTCGGCATGTACGCAGCAAGGTGATCGCGGCGGCAAGCGAGTCGTACACAGGGAAGCGGCCGTCGAGACCGGCAACGTCCAGGAGCCGGTCGACAATTCGACCGCAGACCAGCGCCCAACCGACGTCGAGTTGTTCCACCCGACGTTCCATAGCCATCAGCACTGAAAGTCCGTCCGTACCAATGAATTCGACTTCCGAAAGATCGAGAACGAGCTTTCGACCCACAACTGCCTGGTCGCGTATGTACGCGTTCAATGCAGGCGCGGTGGCCAAGTCGAGTTCGCCGCGAACACTGATCACTACGAGACTGGAACTGACTCGCTCCGCCCGAAAACTGCAATATGTAGACCCACCACGTTGTGGCGCAAGCCCATTCAGTACGTCAGTCATATGCCCTCCCACCTCGAGAATGGTGAAGGGAAGCGATGCCTGCATAGTCCGCGTAGTGAACAAGGATCCGGGAGCAACATGCACGTCCCCGGAAGCATTCTCGCTTCCCCGAGCGGCTGTGAGCTCAACCTCGACCACGACAGTACGCGAAAGCGAGGTTTCTCTCAAGGATTCGTCCGCGTCGCATGTGTCAGCCGCAGCACGCTGGGTACCCTCAGTCCAGTCACGAAATGTTATTCAAAGAACAAACCGGCGTAACCCGAAATTGGAGGTCTGATGGCCAGCACAAAGGCACTAGACCTGAGCGAGGACAGCAGCAGTCCGCCAATCGAGTTGCGGGTGCGGGCCGAACCGGGCCAGCTCTCGGTGGTCCGCGCTGTCGCGGCGACGATCGCGGGCCAGCAGGATTTCGACCTCGATGACATCGCAGATGTCAGACTCGCCATCGACGAGGCATGTTCCCAGTTGTTGGTGCGAGCCGTCAGTGCCGGAAGTTTGGTCTGCGTGTTTCAGACGACACCGCTCGGGCTACGGATAAGAATCACAACGCCTCTGGCGGCGAACGATGCGCCGACGAATCAGCGTTCGTTCGGTTGGCATGTGCTCAACACGCTCACCGACTCCATCGAAATGACGCGCGACGAAGACCCGACAGCCCCGAACGGGTACACCGCCACCATCGAATTCACCAAGAACAGATCTGGCAGCGACGAGTGACCGCGAACGAGGACGCATCGCCCTCTTCGCGCAGGACCGACGAATACGCCGACGTCAAGGCCATGTTCGAAGAGATCGATGCCTTAGACCCCGATGATCCTCAGCGGGCAAAGGTTCGCGATCAAGTCGTACTTCGTTGCCTCCCCCTCGCTGAACACATCGCGCGTCGATTCGACGGTCGGGGCGAAGCACACGACGATCTCGTGCAGGTCGCGCGACTCGGTCTGGTGAATGCCGTCAACAGGTTCGACGTGGCACGCGGGTTCGATTTCGTCTCATTCGCGGTGCCGACAATCATGGGCGAGGTGCGCCGCCACTTCCGCGACACGAGCTGGGCAGTTCGGGTACCGCGCCGGATGAAAGAGCTGCACCTGGCGTTGGGCAAGGCGATCGGCGATCTTTCACAGCGACTCGGCCGCTCACCGACCGTGAAGGAACTCTCGGCGGAACTCGACCTCGATCCCGAGGAAGTCACCCTCGGCCTGACTGCTGGCAATGCGTACCAGACAGTGTCCGTCGACACGACGGTCGACAGCCAATCCGAGAAGCTGCCGTTGCTCGAAACGCTCGGCGATTACGACGCAGCGCTGGAGAACGTCGAGAACCACGAAGCCCTCCGCCCGCTGCTCGCGGCACTGCCCGATCGCGAACGAAAGGTGGTGCTGTATCGGTTCTTCGGCAATCTCACGCAGACGCAGATCGCGGACAAGTTGGGGATTTCGCAGATGCATGTATCCCGACTGCTGACACGAACGTTGGCACAAATGCGAGAAAGCCTGGAGTAGCGTTAAAGGGTCCGAGCCTGCGCCGAAGTAGGCCCCTGATCACCGGAGCGTGCGCGATGACTGACCCCGGACCTGCCCGCGACCTCCAGGCGGCCGTACAGGAGGCCGACGCCACGGATGGGCAGCTTGTCGAAATCATGGGCGAGCTTGCCCGGTGGCTCCATCGCGATCACAACGATCTCGATTCGGTTCTCAGCACAATTTGCGAGGCCGCGCGCACCGGCATTCCCGGAGCGCGAGATGCTGGAATTACTCTCTTCATCAATCGACACGAGTTCGAATCACATGGCGCAACAGGCGAATTGCCAGCAGTAATCGACAAGTTGCAGGAAAAGATCAAGCAAGGTCCATGCGTCGATGCAGCACGAGATGCCGACGTGGTGCGGGTCAACAACATGAACACCGAGACGCGGTGGCCAAGGTTCAGCCCAGCCGCCGCCTTGGCCGGCGTCGGCAGCATGCTGAGCTTTCAGCTGTGGGTTGAGCGCGAGCACATCGGAGCGCTGAACCTCTATGCGACAGAGGCGGACGCATTCGAGCCCACTTCGGAGGAGATCGGCAGGCCCCTTGCCGCGCACGCATCCGTTGCAATTTCGGCCGCGCGGCGCGAGCATCAGCTTCGTGAGGCGCTGCACAATCGCGACGTCATCGGTCAGGCGAAAGGTATGCTCATGCAGCGCTATTCGATCGATGCGGACAAGGCGTTCGAGCTGCTGACCCGACTCTCACAGGAGTCGAACCTGAAGGCCCGCGACATCGCCGAGCGCATCACCACCCGCGGCCTGGACTGACTGGGAACCGTCAGAAGGTTGCCGCGTCGATCACGAACCGGTAGCGGACGTCACTTGCGATGACGCGTTCGTACGCCTCGTCGATCTGATCCGCTGAAATGAGCTCGATCTCTGCTCCGATGCCGTGCTCCGCGCAGAAGTTCAGCATTTCCTGAGTCTGCGGAATGCCGCCGACCATCGAGCCGGCGAGACTGCGACGATTCGCGGCGAGGAAGAAGGCGCGCAGTTTGATCGGATGCTCCGGGAGGCCCAGCTCGACAAGTAAGCCGTTGATCGCCAGCATCGACAGGTACGAGTCGATGTCGAGATTCACCGACACCGTGTTGATGATGAGGTCGAACCGGTTGCGCAGCGTTTTGAACGTTTGCCGGTCGCTTGTCGCGTAATAGTGATGGGCGCCAAGTCGCTTGCCGTCCTCCTGCTTGCTCAACGACTGGCTCAGCACCGTCACCTCGGCGCCGAGCGCGTTCGCGATCTTCACGCCTACGTGTCCAAGGCCACCCATGCCGATGATCGCTACCTGCTTGCCCGGCCCAGCGCCCCAATGCTTCAGCGGCGAATACAGGGTTATGCCCGCACACAGCAGCGGCGCCGCCACATCGAGCGCGAGACCGTCCGGAATCGACAAGACGAAATGCTCGGTCACGACGATGTTCGTCGAGTAGCCACCCATGGTGACCGAACCGTCGGGCAGAGTCGAATTATACGTAGCAACAACGCGTTTCGAGCAATACTGCTCTTCACCGGAGACGCACGCGGCGCACTCACCGCATGAATCGACGAAACAACCGACCCCGACCCGATCGCCGACCTTGTGCTTGGTCACCGCCGAACCTATGTCGGCGACAATGCCGACGATCTCGTGGCCGGGCACGCATGGGTAGCTCGTGCCTTTCCACTCATCGCGCGCAGTGTGGATATCGGAATGGCAGATTCCGGCGTATTTGATGTCGATCAAAATGTCCGTCGGCCCGAGTTCGCGCCGGTCAATCGTCACTTTCTCGAACTTCGCATCGGGAGCGGACACGGCGTATGCAGCTGCGCTAACCATGCCTACATGCCTACATGCCTATCTGTTGGAAGGCAATTTGCCCTCGCCTCGCCAGGATTGCGAGACGCAGCGGTCGTCCCGTTTGTGTCGGACCCCCCGAGTAGACTCGAACACATGTTCGATACGGGGGATTCGGGGGTCATCACCGCAGATGCGGCGGTCTGGGCCGCGTTGTCGGCTGCGACTGTCACCGAGAACCAGGCCGCGTTCCGGAAGGTGACCGCTGCCGGGCATCTGTGG
>JBBSKP010000038.1:0-28039 GCA_038256175.1 Mycobacteriales bacterium | reverse complement strand
GGCAACTCCGATGATCGATGAGGTCTTCAGCAACCCCATCGTCCTCGAGACCGCTCGTGCCTGCCCGCAACTGAAACGGCGTGTCTCTCCACCACATTTCCCCACGTCACAGACCTGCGAGTCAACAACGCCGGAACCCTGAGGGCGGGGCCTACGGACACGGGCTCGATAAGGGGGTCAGGAAGGGCTATCGCAAGATCGCTGAGATGTACGACCCGGGTGACGAGGTGTACCTATTCGGCTTCAGTCGAGGCGCGTACACCGCACGCAGCATCGCAGGGATGATTGCATTCTGCGGGCTCCCGACGGTCGACAAAAGCCGCGACATCATCAAGAAGGCCTTCAAGGGATATCGAGCGCGCGGAGCGGAGAGGAAATGGCATCCACCCGCCGCCGCTGAATTCGTCGACCCAGGGATAGCGATGATCGGCGTCTGGGAATCGGTAGGCACACTGGGGATTCCGGCGGCTCTGTTCGATCGGCACGACGAGGAAAAGCACGGTTTCCACGACACCGATCTGCACGACGACGTCTTGAGCGCGTACCACGCTTTGGCCATCGACGAGAAGCGACGGCAATTCACCCCATCGCTCTGGCACGATCGCGCCGAAGGGCTCGAACAGGTGTGGTTCGCAGGCGATCACACCGATGTCGGCGGCGGAGCGTCCCTCGACCCGCGCAAACGGTTTCACAAGCCCGAGCACCGTATCTCCGATATTCCCTTCGCCTGGATGCTGTCCAAAGCTGTCAAACACGGCGTAGAAATCGACACCCGATCGAAGGAATATCGCGCGCTCCCCCAACCAACTGAGGCGGCCTTCGACAGAATAGGCAGAACCTGGAACCCGCTCTGGGGACGCGCGAAACCCCGCTCGATCGGTGATGGTTCCACTATCGCGAATTCCGTAGAACTCCGCGTCCTGCGCGATCCCAATTACGTCCCCCCGCTGATCATCACTTCCCGCGGGTCACGCCGACTCGCGGAAAACAAGTACAAGGTGGAGCCGGTGGTCTGACCGTCTCAGATAGCCGCCGCGAGCTTGGCGACGCCCGGTCCTTCGAGATCGTCCAGGCCGACCCGCCGCCCGCACACAGCGAGAAGCAATGCCAGCGCAGGGCCCGTTACTTCCGGACCTTCGCCGATCGACACGTCGGCGTCGACCGCGGTCAGCCGGAAACGAGCGAGGAGTTCCTTGGCTCCGCCGAACGACGCCGGAGTACGCGCCTGCAAAAGGAGCGCCCTGACGACCGCGTCTTGGGGGTACGAGTGTGTCAGCCCTAAGGGTCTGCGGATGTCTTCGCCGTGGACGATCTCCTCGACGAGCCTGCTGTCGAGGGGCGCCGGAGGTGTCGACCGCCGTGGTGCCACCTGACGAAGGTGTTCCAGCGTCTCGTGCGGTGACGCACAGCGTTCGCGTTCGACACCACGGGCATTGTGACGGTCGAAGTCGAACCGCGCCCGGGCAAGATCAACCATGAATCCGAGACGTGTGGTCTTCGCTGTGTCGATTAGATGGGCGACTACGTCGTGGACAGTCCAGTCTCCGCACAGCGACGGTAGGTCCCATCGTTGCGCGTCGACAGTCTCGAGGTCGCCTATCAGCGCCTTGCGCTCTGCATGCACGATTGACCAGACATCATTCACGGTTTCCCCCTCGGTTCGCTTGCAGCACCTACCAAGTGAGACTCCCGCCAACGTCACAACTCATCGCTGTGACGTCGACGAGATTTCCTCAGGCGCCGACGTAGGCCGCGAGGTGCTCGCCGGTGAGGGTGGATTGGCCTGCAATCAGATCCGCCGGTGTGCCTTCGAAGACGATCCGGCCGCCGTCGTGGCCGGCGCCTGGGCCGAGGTCGATGATCCAGTCGGCGTGCGCCATGACCGCCTGGTGGTGCTCGATGACGACGACCGACTTGCCCGAGTCGACCAGCCGGTCGAGCAGGCCGAGCAAGTTCTCGACGTCGGCGAGGTGCAGGCCCGTCGTCGGCTCGTCGAGAACGTAAACGTCGCCCTTGTCTCCCATTTGGTTGGCCAGCTTTATCCTCTGGCGCTCGCCGCCGGATAACGTGGTCAGCGGCTGACCGAGGCTGAGGTAGCCGAGGCCGACGTCGGCGAGCCGGTCGAGGATCTTGTGCGCCGCAGGAAGTTTCGTCTCGCCATCACCGAAGAAGGCCTCGGCTTCGGCCACCGGCATGGCAAGTACTTCGGCGATGTTCTTGCCGCCAAAGGTGTACTCCAGCACGGATGCCTGGAACCGCTTTCCCTCGCACTCCTCGCACGGGGATTCGACGGTGGCCATCACACCGAGTTCGGTGTAGATCACGCCTGCGCCATTGCAGGCTGGACAGGCGCCCTCTGAGTTGGAGCTGAAAAGCGCTGGCTTGACGCCGTTTTCCTTCGCGAACGCCTTCCGGATCGGCTCCAGCAACCCTGTATAGGTCGCTGGGTTGCTCCGTCGTGAACCGCGAATGCCGGTCTGATCGATCGTGACGATGCCGTCTCGCCCGGACACCGATCCTTGAATCAGCGAACTTTTGCCCGAACCTGCTACGCCGGTGAGTACTACGAGGACGCCGAGCGGTATGTCGACGTCTACGTCCTGCAGGTTGTGGGTACCGGCACCTCGTACTTCGAGCGCACCGGACGACGTCCGTACGGCCGACTTCACTTTCGCGCGGTCGTCGAGGTGCCGACCGGTCAACGTATCGCTGGCACGTAGGCCTTCGACAGTTCCCTCGAAGACCACCTCGCCACCCGCTGTTCCAGCCTTCGGACCTAGGTCGACGACGTGGTCGGCGATCGCGATCGTCTCCGGCTTGTGTTCCACGACGAGCACCGTGTTGCCCTTGTCGCGTAACTGCAGCAGCAGGTTGTTCATCCGCTCGATGTCGTGTGGATGGAGCCCGATGGTCGGTTCGTCGAAGACGTACGTGACATCAGTGAGCGACGATCCGAGGTGCCGGATCATCTTGGTGCGCTGCGCTTCTCCCCCGGACAGCGTGCCCGCCGGGCGGTCGAGCGAGAGGTACCCCAAACCGATGTCCGCGAATGAGTCGAGAAGGTGCTGCAGCCCGGTAAGCAATGGCGCGATCGACGGTTCCTTCAACGCCCGTACCCACTCGGCCAGGTCGCTGATCTGCATCGCACAGAGGTCGGCGATGTTCTTGCCATTGACCTTCGACGAAAGCGCATGCTCGGCGAGGCGGGTGCCATTGCACTCCGGACACGGCTGAAAGGTGATCGCCCGCTCGACGAACGCGCGGATATGGGGCTGCATGGCGTCGACGTCCTTGGACAACATCGACTTCTGGATCTTCGGGATGATGCCCTCGTAGGTGAGGTTGATGCCCTCGACCTTGATCTTGGTCGGCTCCTCGTACAGGAGTTTCTGGAGCTCCCGCTTGGTGAACTTCTTGATCGGCTTGTCCATATCGAACCCGGCGCCGGAAAAGATGCGGCCGTACCAGCCGTCCATGCTGTAGCCCGGGATGGTCAGCGCACCCCCGCTGAGCGATTTCTCCTCGTCGTACAAAGCGGTGAGGTCGAAGTCGCTCACCGAGCCCATTCCCTCGCAGCGCGGGCACATGCCGCCGAGATAAACCGTGTTGCGCACGACGTTCTTCTCGGTTCTGCCGGATCGCTCCCTGCTCGCCACCCCGCTCGCCGTGATGGTCGGGACGTTGAACGAGAACGCCTGCGGAGAACCGATGTGCGGCTTCCCGAGCCGACTGAAGAGGATGCGCAGCATCGCGTTGGCGTCGGTGGCGGTGCCGACCGTGGAGCGGGGATTCGCGCCCATGCGCTCCTGGTCGACGATGATCGCAGTCGTCAGCCCTTCCATCAGGTCGACATCCGGCCGTGCCAGGTTCGGCATGAAGCCCTGGACGAAGTTGCTGTACGTCTCGTTGATCATCCGCTGCGACTCCGCGGCGATCGTTGCAAACACCAAAGAGCTCTTGCCCGATCCAGAAACGCCGGTGAACACCGACAGCCGACGCTTCGGGATCTCGACGGTGATGTCCTTGAGGTTGTTCTCACGCGCGCCTTGGACGCGGATCATGTCGTGGCTATCGGCAAGATGCTGCGCCGCCGACTGCGTGTTCTTCCTCGTGGCCATGCTCTTCAAATCTCCATCTGTTGGGCGGGTCTCGGATAGCCGGGCTACTCAGCTCACTTGCTGGATACGAACCATGTTGCCTGCGGGATCGCGGAAGGCGCAGTCGCGAACGCCGTACGGCTGGTCAGTTGGCTCCTGGACGACCTCGGCGTCACTGGCCTGCAGTCGTTCGAAGGAACCGTCGACGTCTTTCGACGCGAGGAGGATGCTGCCGAAGGTACCTTTGGCCATCATCTCTTCGATGGTGCGGCGCTCGTCATCGGTGAGTCCGGGGGTTGCGGCGGGCGGGTACAAGACGATTGCGGTGCCTGGCTGGTCGACGGGACCGACCGTGATCCAACGCATTCCGTTGTATCCGACGTCGTTGCGGACCTCGAAGCCGAGGGTGTCGCGGTAGAACGCTACGGCGGCGTCCGGGTCGTTCTGCGGGAGGAAGCTCGATGCAATGGTGATGTTCATGGTGATCAGGCTAATTGGGACTCGGTCGCCTGCGCTTCTCGATTCCTGATCGGTCTGGTCACCTGCTTCGCCACGCACGACGGCATCCCTTCAGTGGCCTGCGCCGCGTCGCGCCGGTACGTGCTCGGAGGCATGCCGACCAGTTCGGTGAAGCGAGTACTGAAGGTGCCCAGCGACTGGCAGCCGACCGCGAAACAGACCTCGGTGACGCTGAGGTCGCCACGACGCAGCAGCGCCATCGCGCGCTCGATGCGCCGGGTCATCAGATAGGAGTACGGCGACTCACCGTAGGCGAGCCGAAATTGACGGCTGAGGTGTCCGGCCGAGATGTGCGCGTCACGGGCGAGCGCCTCGACGTCGAGTGGCTGTGCGTACTCCCGGTCGATCCGGTCGCGTACGCGCCGCAACCGCGCGAGGTCGCGCAAGGACTGTGCCGCATCGGGTTTAGTGGTCACTTGCGCGATCGTGCCACGTCGTATCCGAGTTGCCTAGCACCATCTCGCTGCGTCACCCTGTGCGCGAGTCTTAGCTGCGGGCGGGTGAAACTCGCGCACAGTTGTGCCTACCCGCCGCTCGCGTCTGGGCGCATCGGCGGGCACTTGCCACCGGGCGCGGTCGCCAGTTCGAAGTGCCACCATTCGTTTTCGTAAGTGCGGCACAGACCCCATTTGTTGCCGTTGGCCTGCAGCCAGCTGGCACCTTGCGCGGGCCCAACGTCGACTGCGCGCCCTGCGACATGCGACGACTCGTTCGGCGGAAGGACCCAACGCCGAGCAATGTCTGGGCTGCCGTAGGTATTGAGTGCGTCGAACCACAGCCATTGCTGTTCGTCGTAGGTGCGGTGGCCGGACGTAACCGACAGCGGGACACCGATACTGGTCGCCTCGGCTTCGGCAAGCGAGTATGCAGTGGCCAAGAGCGGGTCGAGTCCTGCTGTGCCAGTTGCAGATCCGGTCCCTGTCGGCGTCACAGCAACTGCCTGCTGGCCGGCGAACCAGCCCGACAACAGCACTGCGGCGACGATCAGAATGCCAAGCGGAAGAAGATCGATCGTGACGCTGGTGATGCTCGTCCGTCGGGGTTGTGCGGCGGCCGCAGTCTTTGACATCGAATACCTCTCCAGGGTTTCCGGGAGTTTATCGCGCGCAGGCGATGCGGAACGGTGGCCACGCTGGGGCTGGTGTCAAAGGTCACTACCGGTCGGTAGGCTGGCGCGATGCCTAGCGATCTAGTTCTGAAAACGATGAACGGCCTGCACCGCGCGCTCCTGACAGTCAGCGGCGGGCGGATGGGTTGGGAATTCTCGAACATGCCGGTCCTCGAGCTGACCACCACCGGTCGCAAAAGCGGGCAGCGTCGTGCGGTGATGCTGACATCGCCGATCCAGGAAGGCTCGACGCTGGTTGTTGTGGCATCGCGCGGCGGAGATCCGACACATCCGGCGTGGTTTCTGAACCTGCGCGACAACTCGGACGTCGACGTCGCTTACAAGGGCGGCGACGCCAAGCCGATGACGGCTGCCGTCGCCGATGCGGACACGCGTAACAGGTTGTGGCCCGAAATCACCTCGCGTTACCCGACCTACGCCGGCTACCAGAAGAAGACCACTCGCGAGATCCCGCTCGTCTTGCTCACGCCGCGGTAGAGAGCCCGGGATCGATCAGTCGGTCCAGCCGGGCTCAGAGGCCAGCTGGCCGTGGGTCCACAGCTGGTCGGTCACATCGTAAAAGGCGACGAGCACGACGGGATCGTCGTCTCGCACTAATGCGGATTTGCTCGCCAGAGCTTTCACGCTGCTGCCGTCCTCGTGCAGTAGCTCGACGATCTTGCCGGCCCGGGCGCGAAGCCTGGCGGCACTGGGTACTTCGTTTGCCCCGATGAAGATGCGATCGAACGGAAGGTCGTTGAGTTCGGCGTGCGAGTAGCCCAACATCTCTTCGAATGCGGTGTTGGTGCGGACGATTCGTCCGTTCTCATGCAAGGCCAATACCGGGATCGGCAGCCGGTCGAGTAGCAATGTCGACGGCAGGCTGTCGATGTAGTTTTCCGGCGTGACCGGATGTGCGCGACGACGGTCGGCGCCGTTGCCCTCGATGCGCGGTTGGCTTTCGTTGACAGCCATTAGGGTTTGGACTCCTTCCACTGCCTAGTTCGGGCTCGGCTCGAACCGCACGCCCCCACGGTCAGCCTAACCCGCCCGTGTCGAGGGAGGCGGCGACCGTATGCAACCGTCTGATAACTAAGTGGAGTTCGATGCTCCGGTTATGTTAGCTTCTAAGTGGAGCAAGGGTCTCCGATTGCCGGACGGGAAGAGCCCACGATGTCTGTTGCGCGTGTTGATGCCACCGCATCGCTGCAGCTGTTAATGGTGTACCCCTCGATCGCAATATCCGTAATACCCCACCCAGCCGGATCGGTTGAGTCGACAGGACAGAAGCGATGACGGCCATTGACACCCGCTGGGTGATTGCGGACCGCCGCGTGAGGGTGCCGCTGCTCGATCTGCGTGGCGACCAGGCCTTCGCGCAACTGGTTCGATTCGCGTTTGTCGGCGGAATCAGCAACATCGTCTACTTTGTCGCTTTCATCGGACTGCGTGCCGACGGAGCGCTGGCAGCGAACGCGATCGGTGCCATCGCAAGCACGGCGTTGGCCAATGAGCTGCACCGGCGCCTGACATTCCGTGCCGCCGACCGTGTCAGCTGGTTCTCGGCTCAGTGGGAAGGCGGCGGACTCGCCCTGATCGGGCTGGTTTTCAGTTCGGCGGCCATTGCGTCCTTGCAATTTGCGTTCCCCGCGGCCGGCGGAGTTACCGCGGCGCTGCTGGTCATCGGTGTGAGTGCGGCAGTCGGCGGTATGCGGTTTCTGGCGTTGCGCGGCTGGGTGTTTTGATCGAGCTGTGTTTTGATCGGGTTGTACGAACGGGTCCAGTACCCTGATGTGCGTAACTTCGAGTTACACATAGTTCTGTATGCTGGCTCGGCCCCTGACCCGAGATGATTGAGGCCCGCGAGCATGCCACATACTGGACGTGTACGGAATGCTTCTGCCGCCATTCTGATCGGATCGACACTGCTGCTCAGCGCGTGCGGTTCCGATGACGAACCGTCCGCATCCCCATCGTCGGCGTCGTCGACCTCGCCAGCCCCATCGGCAGCAGCCGCGAGCAAGCCGTTTGTGCTCACGGTGAGCAACGGACATCGCACCGCCGGTCCGGACACAGTCGAGGTCAAGCTCGGCGACACCGTTACCTTCGAGGTGACGTCCGATCAGGCCGACGAAGTGCATGTGCACGGCTACGACAGAAGCCTCGAACTGCAGCCCGGCGTCGCAGCCACGCTCGCGTTCACTGCGGACATCCCTGGACGCTTCGAAATGGAGCTACATTCCACCGGCACCGTGCTCACTCAGTTGCGAGTCAGCGGGTGATCCTCGCCCACGGGTTGGGCGGCCGTTCGGATCTGCCGGTACCGCTATGGCTGGCGCTCTATGCGGCGGCCCTGGCGGTACTCGTGTCGTTTGTTGCGGTGACCGTGCTGTGGACTACTCCACGCCTCCGTGGTGCTGATGCCGGTGTCGGTCTCCCTTCGATCCTCGGCAAGGTTGTCGATGCGAAGTTCACTCGAACCGTGCTGCGAGCTTTGGGTGTCATCGCACTGCTGATTGTGGTCGGCACTGCATGGTTCGGGCCCGGAAGTTCGAGCGATAATCCCGCTCCCACTTGGGTATACGTGTGGTTCTGGGTAGGCTTGGTCGCGGTGTCACTCGCCTTCGGGCCGGTCTACAGACTGGTGAATCCGTTGCGAACCCTCGGTGGAATGCTGCGCACGATACTCGGCTCGCGAGCGCCCACCATCGACGACGAACTAATCGATCGGCTGCGTTATCGGCCGGCGCTGACCGGCATGTTCGCCTTCCTGTGGCTCGAATTGGTCTACCCCGCATCGGATTCTCCGCACGCTGTTGCGCTTTTCGTCACGGTCTACGCGGTCGTGCACATCGTCGCGGGCGCCTGGTTCGGGCCTCGCTGGTTCGAGCGCTGCGATTCCTTCGAGATCTACTTCGAACTGGTCGCGCGGCTCTCGCCGTTGGGCCGCCGCAAGGACCGAGCCCTTGTCCTCCGAAATCCGTTGGACGGGTTGCTCGTCGGTTCTGCGGGCCCTGGTGTGACCGCTGTTGTGTTGCTGCTCCTCGGGTCCACCACATTCGACGGCGCCACCCGCCTTCCGTTCTGGTCGGATCTCCGCCGCGACCTATCTCGTACCGCGGCAATCGCACTCGGAACGACGGGGTTAATTCTCACCATCGCTGCGGTGTCGCTCGCATATGCCGGTGCGATCTGGCTGACTCGGCCGTATCTACGCAAAACCGTCGATGGCAGTGCACCCGAACCGTATTCGTTGTTCTTTCATTCGTTGATCCCGATCATGGTGGGTTACACGGTGGCGCACTACTTCTCGTTCGCGGTCTTCCAAGGTCAGGCAGGCTACCTGCTGGTGTTCGGCGACGGCCGTATCGATTACACGGTGCTGTCGACCGGCGTTATCGCGGCTGTACAAATCGCGGCGATTGTCGGAGGCCACATCCTCGGCGTGATCTCGGCGCACGACCGCGCGGTGTCAATTCTGCGACCGGGTTATGTCAAAGTCGGTCAATACCCCATGCTGGCATTGATGGTGGCCTACACCGTGGTCGGCATCGAACTCGTATCGGGAGCGTGACGCCGTGTTGCTCGCGTCCGAAGTTGTGCAGATGCACGCCGGCGGCTGGGACGAAATGCTGGCTGTCCTCGGCCCGGTCATCGTTGTTGCGGCGTTGATCGCGGTCGCTCGCCGCGCCCGCCCACCCGAGGACGAGGAAGACGACGAAGACGAACCACCAACTACTGCAGTCTGACGCCGTTGCTACCGTAGTAGTAGACCGTTCTGGCACCACAGCGTGATGTGTCGAAGCAGCAGCCCGCATTAGCGTCGATTCGTGACGACAACCATTACACCGCAACGGCTTCGGATCATCGCGACCTGGCATCGACCACTGCTCGTGATGGTCGCTGCGATGCTCGGTCTGGCGCTGGTGTGCTTGACCGGCATGCTGTACGACGACCGGATGCTGCTCGGTGAGTCTGTGTGGGTCAAACCATTGAAGTTCGCGGTCGCGTTCGCGCTCTACGGTGTGACGTTGGCCTGGCTGCTGACACTGCCGCACCGTGGCCGCAGTCGGACTTTCTGGCTCGGAACCGTGTTCGCCGTGACGGGCGTCGTCGACGTCGGATTCATCGCAATCCAGGCGGCGCGAGGCACATTCAGCCATTTCAGTACCGCGGAAGACTCGGTCAACTCGGTCGGCCAGATGATCTTTGCTTCCGGCGTGCCCGGCTTGTTCTTCGCAAATCTTGCGATCGCAGGCATCCTCATCTGGCAGCGCACGGCAGATCGACCGCTCACCATGGCGATTCGCGCGGGATTGGTATTCGCGGTTGCAGGAATGGCCCTCGGCTACGTTATGGCAGCGCAGGGAAAGCAGGTCGTGCGTGATGCCAACGGCCACGACGTAGAACTCGTAGCCCGACACACGGTCGGCGTGATCGACGGCGGTCCGGGACTGCCCATCACACATTGGAGCACCGTCGCCGGCGACTTGCGGATACCGCATTTCGTCGGCCTGCACGGCCTGCAGGTGATGCTTCTCGTCGCGTTGGTGGTCGCTGCAGCCGGTGGCCGGATCGCCTGGTTGCGCACGGAGCGAGCCCGGTCGGCGCTGATCGGCGTCGTGGCCTTCGGCTATGCCGGGTTGCTTGCCCTGGTGACGTGGCAGGCTCTGCGCGGACAGGCGCTGATTCACCCGGACGCGATCACCATGGCCGCAGCGGCTGCGCTTGGTATTGCTACCGGATTCGGTGTCTGGAGCGTGCGGGCGGCGGGAATGGCCGGCTAGCGCAACCGCTCCGCCTCGCGTGCGAGCTCCACAAGTTCCTTGCACAGCGCTGCCAACTCGGACTGTGCGGCGCCCTCATCGACCGCGGTGGCCACATCTTCGGCGGCGCAGCGGGCTGCGAACGTCCGGTCGGCGAGGTCAATCGTCTCCTGCGCGGACAGCACGATCGAATCCTCGGGGAACGTTGTTCCTTTGACGGCGATGCGCTGCTCGTAGGCTCGCTGCCTGCAGGACTGCCGGCAATAGCGGCGTCGGCGGCCGGCTTCGGACTCGAAAACTTCCCGCCCGCACCAGAGGCAGGACTGCGGTCGCCGGGACATCCCACGAGCGTAGCGGGAGACGCTGCACAGCTTTGTCCGGCCCGCCGGTAGGATGGGTAGGTTCGGCCACGACGCGGGAACCATTCCCGATGCCGATGCGTTGTACATCGTGTTCGAGCGGCACAGCCGCCGATGCAGCGAACAAGGAGAGGACCGCACCATGGCAGATCGCGTACTCCGGGGCAGTCGACTCGGAGCGGTGAGCTACGAGACCGATCGCGACCACGACCTTGCGCCGCGGCGTGTGGCACGGTACCGCACCGATAATGGCGAAGAGTTCGATGTTCCGTTCGCCGACGATGCCGAGATTCCGGGCACCTGGTTGTGCCGCAACGGACTCGAAGGCAGCCTGCTCGAGGGCACCGCACCCGAGGCCAAGAAGGTCAAGCCGCCCCGTACCCACTGGGACATGTTGCTCGAGCGTCGCTCGGTCGAGGAACTCGAAGAACTGCTCAAAGAGCGACTCGACCTGTTGAAGGTCAAGCGTCGCGGAGTTTCTTCCTAAATAAGCCGCAATCGAAGCCGCGAAGTCGAACTCTGACTTCGCGGCTTTGGCGTCTTCTAGGCCGACACCTTGGATTTGCGGCCGACGCTGCGTAGTTTCGCGATGCGGTTCCGAAACCCCCAGGCAGTGACCTTGAGCAGGGCCTCGCGGACGATGTTGCCGCTCATCTTGGATTCGCCGATTTCGCGTTCGGTGAAGGTGATTGGCACCTCGACGACCGCGGCACCGGTCTGGATCAAACGCCAGGCGAGGTCGACCTGAAAGCAGTATCCGTGGGACTCGACGCTGTCCAGATCGAGCGCTTCCAGCACGCCCCGCCGGTATGCGCGGTATCCGCCGGTGATGTCCTTGACCTTCACGCCGAGTGCCAACCGGGAGTAGATGTTGCCGCCGCGGGAGAGAATTTCGCGTCGCTTCGGCCAGTTGACGACGCTGCCGCCGGGCACGTATCGGGAGCCGATTACGAGGTCCGCCCCCGCGTCGACCTGGTGTAGGAGTCGATGCAGCTGTTCGGGGGAATGGCTGCCGTCGGCGTCCATTTCGACGAGCACGCTGTAATCGCGCTGTAGACCCCACCGGAAACCTGCGATGTAAGCGGCGCCGAGACCGTTCTTCTCAGTTCGGTGCATCACATGAATGCGACCTGCCTCGTCGGCCGCCGCGAGGGCGTCGGCAACCTGCCCGGTGCCGTCAGGGCTGCCGTCGTCGACGACGAGGACATGTGTGGCAGGAAGAGCTGCGTGCAGCCGACCGACGATCAGTGGAAGGTTTTCCCGCTCGTCATACGTCGGGATGATCACCAGAGTGTTCGCGCTAAGCTGGCCCGCGTTCCCCGCTGTCATCTAGATCCTCCCTGCCGGTCGAAGCCGGCGTCCCTGTCTGGTCGGCTGACACCGACGTCGTTGCCGTGCCGGCTGGCGCCGGTTCGGCTGTCGTGGGCCGTCGTCGCACAAGAGCGAAGACGAACGCCGCGGCTGTACCAAGTGCGAGCAACACCTCGGGTAGCGGACCGAGTCGAGTTGCCAGCGTAGTACCGGTTCGCAACGGTACTTGCGACACGAGCGCCTCCGGCGTGAATAGCTGGGATTGCTGCTCGACTGCGCCATCCGGCGCGATGATCGCACTGACCCCACTGGTGGCTGCTACGACGACCGAACGCCCGTGTTCCACGGCACGCACGCGAGACATCGCAAGCTGCTGATACGTCATCTCGCTGTCGCCGAACGTCGCGTTGTTCGTGGGAACGGCGATCAGCTGCGCTCCAGCGCGAACGGAGTCCTCCAGCGCGCGGTCGAAAGCAACCTCGTAACAGGTCGCCACACCGATCGTGACATTGTCCGCAACGACGGTGCCGTCACCGTGGCCAGGTACGAAGTAGCCCGCACGATCGGCGTACGAGGAGAACAGCCGGAAGAAGCCACGCCACGGGAGGTATTCGCCGAAGGGCTGGATGATGCGCTTGTCGTGTCGCGTACCCGGGCCGAGGTCGCCGTTCCACACGATCACCGAATTGGTGGTTGTCCGGTCGTCGTTCAGCAGCACTGCGCCGACGAGAATCGGCGCCCCGATCGCGTCGGATGCGGCCGTGATCTCCTCGTAGGCATCCTCATTGCGCAGCGGATCGATATCGGACGCATTCTCCGGCCACACCACGATGTCCGGTTTCGGCTGCCTGCCAGCGGCGACGTCGGCGGCGAGCTGCAGCGTTCGCCTGACGTGATTGTCGAGCACCGCTCTGCGCTGTGCGTTGAAGTCGAGGCCGAGTTGCGGAACGCTCCCCTGGATCGCTGCAACCGTCACGTTGCGGTCCCCGGAATCCATTCCAGGCAGGACCGGCCACAACGCGGCGGCGACGATCGGGCCGACGGCGATGGCAATGCCCGCACCGACGAGTGCGGTGCGCTTGTGCTGTGCGACGGCAATACCCGCGGCGGCCACTCCGGTTCCGGTGAGCGCAACGGCGAAGCTCAGCAGTGGTGCGCCCCCAATGCTCGCGATCGGCAGCAACACTCCATCAGCTTGACCGAATGCCAAACGCCCCCAAGGGAATCCGCCGAAAGGGAAGCTGGATCGAGCCCATTCGGTGAGAGACCACGCTGCGGCAATCCACAGGGGCGACCACGGTACGCGCGACACGACGCGAGCGATCGCGCCGAAAACGGCGACATAGAGGGCGCACACCGCCGCCAGTGCGAGCCATGGGAATGCGCCGACGTACACGCCGATCCAGGGCAAGAGCGGCACGAAGAACGCGAGCCCGGCAAGAAATCCGTAGCCGAGTCCGCCGCGCCACGAAGTGCCGCTCCGCAGCACGAGGACGAGCACCGCAATCCCGACCGGTGCGAGAAACCACAGCGGTCGGGGTGGGAAGCTGGCGAACAGCAACAATCCGGCCGCGATGGCCGCGAGCTGGTTGCGGATCACGGGATGCCAGCGCAGTGCGGCATCGAAGCGGTTACCGCTCATAGCTGGTGACTCCTCGGTGAACCGTGCGCAGGCACACCGGATCGACCGAATCGAGGTCGAGCCGCGGCAACGCGGGCACCCGAGACCGCGGATCGGTCGACCAACGCTGCACCGTATCGGCCGGCGCGGCAACCACCAGTTCCTCGGCGTCCCACACCGCGTACGACGCGGGCGCACCGGGGACGAGTGTGCCGGCCAGTCCGTCGCGCACTCCCCCGGCACGCCAGGCGCCCCTAGTGGCAGCAGAGAACGCCGCTCGCGGAGAAATGCCGCTTCCCGGCGTGCGGTGGTTCACCGCGGCGCGCACGGCAGCCCATGGCGGCAACGCGGTAACCGGTGCGTCCGAACCGAATGCAAGCGATACCCCTGCGGACGCCATTGCCGCGAACGGGTTCATCGGCGCCGCGCGTTCGGCTCCGAGTCGAGTCACGTACAGCCCGTCGGCGCCGCCCCAGGCCGCGTCGAAACCGGGTTGCACGCTTGCAATGACGCCCCAGGTTCCCAGCTTCTGGACCTGCTCGGTTGTCGCCATCTCGACGTGCTCGAGCCGGTGTCCGCATGCAGCAACCGCCGGCCCGCCGACCGCTGCTACGACCCGTTCGAAAGCATCGACGACGGCCGACACCGCGGCGTCCCCGATGACGTGAAATCCAGCCTGAATTCTCCCCTCGGTGCACGCCAGGACGTGCGCGGCGATCGAGTCGACGTCCAGGTAGCTGTTGCCGGTTCCTGCGGTGGGAGCGTCGGTGTAGGGCTCGTGGAGCCATGCTGTGTGCGAACCCAGCGCACCGTCGACGAACAGATCGCCCGCCAGTCCATGTGCGCCCGTCTCGGCAACCAAGGCGGTGGCCTGCTCGGCGGTCTCCGCACGCTCACCCCAATACCCCCGTACTTCGACGCCGTGCTCGAGTGCGAGTAATTCGCGAAAGTCGGTGGACCCGCCGATGTACGGTCCGCCGCACTCGTGCACCGCAACGATTCCGTTCGCCGCCGCGGAATCGAGCGCACTACGCCGCGCCCGATCTCGCTGCCGCGCACTGAGCGAATTCAGTGCCACGAGGCGGACCTGGTGGTGTGCGTCCGCGGTGAGCGACGCCCGGGAAAAGCCGGGCGCTCGGTCGACGCCAGGTGTTGCCGCGAGCAGGCTCGACGAGCAGACGGCGGAGTGTGAATCGATCCGAGAGAGATACACAAGACGGTCGGGGGCAGCGTCGTCGATCTCGCCCACGGTCGGCGGACGCGCCTCCGGCCAGGTCGAATCGTCCCAACCGTGTCCCCAGATCATCCGGTCGGGAGTCGCGGCAGCGAAGCTACGCAACCGATCGAGGCATTCACGCAGTGATCGGGCGTCGGAAAGGTCGAGCCCGATCAGCTTGAGCCCGAGCGCAGTGGTGTGGACATGGGCGTCGACGAAACCTGGCGCCACAAATGCGCCGTCGAGGTCGACGATCTCGGCGTCGGGGTGCAACGCGCGTGCGGGCTGATCCGCGCCGACCCAGACGACCGTCCCGTCCGTGACGGCCATTGCGGTCGCGTCCGGTGAACTCGGTGAGTAGATCCGGCCGCCGACCAACAATTGGGTTCCCACGGGCAGTCAGTCTGCCTCCTACTGCTTGCCGCTCTCCCACCTGGTGTCGGGATCGATGACGGGAGCGGAAATGGCCCGTTGAGTGCGTGCGTATGGGTCCGGGTCGTACCACTGCCCAACAACGTCACCGTCGACCACTTCCCCGTCGACTACTTCACCGTCGATGACCACGCCTGCCGCACCCGCTGCGCCCGCCAGCACTCCGAAGCGTCGCGCGGCGAGAAAGACCACGACAGGGCGCAGAACAAACCGGGTCGGCGGGATGAGCAAGAGCAATCCGAGAACGGATGTGACCAGGCCGGGAACAAACATGAGGACCGCGCCGATAGCAACGAGTGCGCCGTCGGCGATTGCGGCGCCGGGTGCGCCGTCGCCGCGCGCGGCTCGCCGCAGACCGTCGATAACCCGGCGGCCCTGTGAGCGCACCATGACGAGCCCGACCGCCGAACCGGCGATGAGCAGCAGAATGGTCCACACTGCCCCGATGGCGCTGGCAGTCCAGACGAGCGCCGCGATTTCAGCAACGACGTAGAGGACGAACAAGAGGGCTGGCATAAACGTGTCCTTCCGATGATCTACCCACCCAACGAGCGAGCGGCGGGAATTGATCCCGGGACGGTCGTCGAAGCTGCGTCGGTCGGATAACGATCCAAACTCTCAAGTTGACATTGAACGTTGCGCTCGTGATGCTCTTCACAAGCTGCAACACCCGCAACATCAGCAACAGTTCTTAGGAGTCACCAGTGAGTCGTCGATCGCGTTACTTCCGCAGCGTGTCAGTAGTCGTCGCAGCGTCGGCGGCCGCTCTCGTGTTTTCCGGAACCGCGACCGCGGAGCCGGCGCCGATGCCCGTTCCGAAGCCCGCCGCCGAACTCGGCGAGACCGTCCTCGGGCTATCACCGTTCGAGCTGCAAAAGGCGGCAGCTGCACAGTCGCCGCAGACCACTGATGCTGTCCTGCGGTTGCTCGGGGCGGCGCCTGCGGCTCTCGAACTCGGCTTCACAACGCCGCAATCGTTCATGTACCCGGCGCCGACGCTGGGCTGTGGTGTCGGTACTGCGCCCGCAACGGTGACTCTTGCGCTGGCGCAATCCGGCCCGAACTTCCCGATTCCCCCGTGGATCGAGCGCGGCCAGCTGCGATTCCAGGCGCTCCCCGGCCACGTGGATGTGCCGAAGTCGTCCGACCTGAGCGTTGCCTGGTTCAACCTGGCGACCTTCAAGGGCGGCATCGTGAAATTGGACGACAACATCAACGGGATTCCGACGCTGTCGAAGACCGTCCCGACCGGCTCGGGCACCGTGCTCGCGGCCATGTTCGGCGGCGTCAGCTACGCAGGCGGAGCGAACTGCTTCGCGCTGCCGACCGTTGGCAGTTTCACGGCCTGATCTGGTCTACCCCAGTCCTGGTGGCGAGCTTACGAGCCGAACCGTATAGGCCCGTCTCGTAGGCCACCACCAATCTTTCGTCTTATGTCGCCGACTAGCGGGGCCCTGCAGCCGCGACCGCGTCGAGAACGACTCCGAACAGGTCGCGCGGGACTGTTCCAGGCTCGGTGAACTCCTCGATCGACAAACCGTTGTTGAGCGCGAGGATGAGGATTGCCGCGTATTTGGGATCGATGCCCGACTCGTCGAGACGCCCGATTGCATCCTCGATCGCTGCGCGCACAGCACGCCGATGCTCGGCAAACCGCTGCTGCACCGCAGGATCACGCATCGCTCGCAGCCAGTACTCGGTGAACAGCAGATGCCAGTCTCGATTGGCGAGCAGTTCCCGTGTCAGCAATTCGCCGACGGCCTGCAACGTCGGGCGTTCGGCTGCCGTGTCGGCGAGTTCGGTGATGACGTCGCGACGGTGCGCGATCGTTTGGTCCAACAGTGCGAAGAAGAGATCGTCCTTCGACGCGAAGTTCGAGTAGACGGCACCTTTGGTGAATCCAGCCGCGTCGGCGATCGCGTCGATCGTTGCGCCGGCAAAGCCGTTGCTGGCGAAAACCGACATCGCGGCGCGCAAGATTCGTGTCCGTACCTCGCCGCGTGGCGTTCGGCTGCGTGTGGGGTTGACGGCAGTCACCTGGATCACGATACTCGGTGGTATCCAATTTCAGTACCCGCGAGTATCGAGAGAGACACTGATGTCCGACTACACGCTCGTCATCCGCAACGGAACGATCTTCGATGGCACCGGATCGGCACCGGTACAAGCCGATCTCGGCATCCGAGACGGGAAGGTCGCGACGATCGGCGCCATCGAAACCGGCAACGCCGACCGCGAGATCGACGCGAACGGCAAGTGGGTGATCCCCGGGATGATCGACGTGCACACTCACTACGACGCAGAGGTGCTCGGCTCGCCAGGTCTCGGCGAAAGCGTGCGGCACGGCGTGACGTCGGTGGTCTTTGGCAACTGCTCACTGTCCACCGTCTACGCCGACGCTGACGACTGCGCCGACATGTTCGCCCGCGTCGAAGCATTGCCCTGGGACGCAGTGCATTCCGCGGTGAAAGAGAACAAGACTTGGTCGGATCCGCGCTCGTACGTCGACGCGATCAATGCACGCCCGCTCGGGGTGAACGTCGCCGGCTTCATCGGCCATTCCGATATTCGAGCATCGGTGATGGGCCTGAACCGCGCGACCGACGACACCGTCGTGCCGACACCGCAGGAGTTGGACCGGATGGAGGTGATGCTCGCCGAGGCTCTCGACGCCGGCTTCGTCGGGCTGTCCACGATCCGCAGCTCCTTCTCGAAGTTGGAAGGCAAGCGCTGGCCCGCGCGCCTGCTGCCGTCGACGTACGCGAGCTGGAAAGAGTTCGGCGCGCTCAACAACATTCTGCGAGCACGCGGACGCATCCATCAGAGCACGCCGAACCTGGCTGTGCGGTCGGAAATGGTGCGCTACTTCGCGCAGAGCATGGGCCTGCGGCGGAAGCCGTTGAAGACGACCATCATCAGTGCCGCAGACGTCAAGGCCGACCGCACCGTCGTTCGCATGGCAATTGCGGCAGCGAAGGTCGTCAACAAGATCGGCGGCGACGCCTTCCGTTGGCAACATCTTCCCGTCCCGTTCGAGGTGTACGCAGACGGGGTCGACCTCGTCGTGTTCGAGGAATTCGGCTCCGGCGCAGCAGCTTTGAACATCCGCGATGTCATGGCGCGAGGCGAATTGCTCAAGGGCGAGTCCTACCGACGCGCCTTCCGCAAAGACATGTCGGACAAGGGATTCAAGGTGTGGCACCGCGATCTGTATGACGCCGAAATCGTCGCCTGCCCAGACGCGTCAGTCGTCGGCCGGTCCTTCGGTGCTGTGGCAGACGAACGCGGAATCGAGCCGGCAGACGCACTTCTCGACTTGGCGGTCGAACACGGTAAGGCGCTGCGCTGGCGCACCACAATCGCCAACGATCGCGACGATGTGCTCGACCAACTGCAGCAATCGGACGAAGTGCAGGTCGGATTCGCCGATTCCGGTGCGCACCTTCGCAATATGGCTTTCTACAACTTCGGTGTGCGGATGCTCGAGCGGGTGCACGCACGCAAGTTCATGCCGATCGAAAGAGCGGTGCATAGGCTTACCGGCGAACTCGCGGACTGGTACGGGATCGATGCAGGACACCTGACGATCGGTTCGCGCGCCGATGTCACGGTCGTCGATCCGGCCGGATTCGACGGTTCCAGTTCGGATTACGCGGAAGCACCGATGCCAGGCCTCGACGGCGTCAACCGGATGGTAAACCGTAACGACGGCGCTGTCGCAGCAACAATCGTCGCCGGACACCTGCTCTACGAATACGGCACCTTCACCGAGGGTTTCGGCACCATCATCCATGCTGGAAAGTTCCTGGAAGCAGGCAAGCATGTTGGAGCCAATGGTCCCCTGACCACCGCAGACGGAGCGAGCGGTCCCCTGGCTCCACGACGCTAGGAGCCGGGGCGGACCAGTCCCGTCTCGTAGGCGAGTACGACGGCCTGCACGCGATCACGGAGACCCAATTTGGTCAGTATCCGGCCGACGTGTGTTTTGACGGTCGCCTCGGAGAGGAATAGCTGCTCGGCGATTTCGGCATTGGATCGGCCGCCGGCAAGCAGTTCGAGCACTTCGCGTTCGCGTGCGGTGAGCCCCTCGAGTATGGCTGGATCGCGAGTGGGTGCACGCTGGTCGGCGATGAAGCGATCCAATAGTCGTTTGGTGACCTTCGGTGAGACCACCGCATCGCCCGCGGCGACGCTGCGTATGGCGGAGACGAGGTCCTCCGGAGGCGTGTCCTTCAGGAGGAATCCGCTCGCACCTGCCCGCAGTGCGCCGAGTGCATGTTCATCGAGATCGAAGGTGGTCATCACCAGAACTCTGCTTGCGCAACCGGATTCGACAATCTGCTCGGTCGCGGTGACGCCGTCGACGACGGGCATGCGGACATCCATCAGGACCACGTCGGGTCCGAGGCTGCGAACCTGCGCAAGGGCGGCTGCTCCGTTGGCCGCCTCACCGATGACGGTGATGTCGTCGTGGGCCTCGAGCACCATCTTCAGTCCCATCCGCATGAGTTCTTGGTCGTCGACGAGAAGAACGGTGATCGGCACGGACCCAAATCTAGTCTGTCGGCCGGCTCACTCGTCCGCGCGCAACGGCAACAGCGCGCTTACGCGCCATGTTCCGTTGGGTTGGTGCCCCGCTTCGAGAGTCCCTTGAAGGACCGCAACACGTTCGCGCATCCCGACGAGACCGTGCCCGCCACCGTGGGTGAACTTGGGGATCGTTGCGGGCCAGCCGGCTCCCGTGTCCTTGTTGGTGATCTCCACGAGGACGTCCTGCTCCCGACGTTCGACGCGGACCCAGGCCTTCGGGTCGGGTCCGGCGTGGCGCAACACGTTGGTGAGTGACTCCTGCACGATTCGATGGATGCCGAGACTCACGCGCTGCTCGATGTTGTCGAGCTCTCCTGTTTGTTCGAGGTCGACGGCCAATCCGGCCTTGCGCATCATGTCGACGACCTTCGCGACTCCGGCCGTGCCGTGCTGCGGAAAGTCGTCGGCGGATTGATCGGTCCGTAACAGCGCGACCGTCCGCCGCAGCTCGGCGAGCGCCTGCCTGCCGGTCGACGCAATGTTGTGCAGTGCCGTCTCGGCCGCTTTCGGATCGCGGCTCAACGCATACGACGCTCCGTCCGCCTGGACGATCATCACGCTGACAGCGTGGGCGACCACATCGTGCAGTTCACGTGCGATGCGTGTGCGTTCGGCCGAGACGGCCTCGTCGGCGCTGCGCTCGCGGTCGTAATCCGCCACCGCAAGCCGCGCGGCGACCTCCTCGTCGTAGGCGCGGCGGGCGCCGAGAAATTCGGCCATGATCCAGCACAGCGCGAAGTACAACGAGGCGACACCAACCGACGCGAGCAGGTCTTGGTTCAGGCGCCAGATCGACAATGCCGAATCACCGACGAGCCCCACCGCGAACAACGCTGCATCGCGGCGGCCGACATAGGCGACCAGCGTGTACAGCGAAATGCCCAGGGCGAGCAGAGCCGGGTGGCCGGCCTCGAAGTCGTCGAAAATGTAACTGATGAACGTGGATGTGACCGACGTGCCGAGGATCACCGCAGCGATCACACGTGGATACTTCCGGCGGAAGCACACGGGTACCGATAGCGCGAGACCGACAGCCAGGAAGACCCATGGCACTGTGCTTTGCGGTGCGGTCAACGCCTCGAGGACGAAGAGCGCAGCCGCCAGCATGGAGTCGGCAACGAGCGGCTTGCCTCGGAGCCACAGGCTGAACTGGCGCATACCCCCAAGCGTAGGGGCGGAGCAGTACCGAACCGGTGACTGGAGTCAGGACGCGCGGCGCATGGGTAGCAGCGAACCGGAACGCGTTTTGCCACGTGCACCCGCTAGCACCGGCGGTAGCAGCAACCCGACGAGTGATTGGTCGAACGGCAGGCGGCTCGCCGACAATCGGTTGTGCACGAATCCGACGGCGAGTCCGGTGTGTGGATCCGCCCACCCGAACGAACCGCCAAGCCCTTGGTGGCCGAAGGCGTGCAGGGCGCGTGGCATCGGAATGCCGTGGTACCCCAGTCGCCATGCCGTCGGCAAATACATGGTGCGATCGAGCTTGTGGGTCTGGACCTTGGCCAGTGCTTTGGCGGTGTGGGGTGAGAGCAGCCAACGTCCGCCTGTCGTACCGCCGTTGGCGAGGGCGCTGTAGACCTTGCCGAGGGCGGAAGCGGTGAATACGCCGTTGCTGGAACCCCATTCGGCGCCCAGAATCGACGGATCCGCGCCGGACAGGATCCCCTCCATGCCCGGCAGGTAGACCGATCGCGCCAATCCTGCTGGCGGCCCAGGTATTCGGCGGCCAGCCGCCACAATGCGGCTTCCCATCGGCCGGCCGACCACGTTGAGCCGAGACCCCACGATCGCGGCAAGTTTCGTCACACCGCCTGCTGGTGGCCTCCCGAGATGAATGCCGTCGACGCCGAGCGGAGCGGCAACTTCATGTCGAAACAGTTCGGCCATGCCAAGACCGGTGACCGACCGGGCGAGCCCGGCCGTCAGCCAGCCGTAGGTCAGCGCGTGATACGCCGGAGTCCCGAGTAGCCGGTCGGGCGCCGCTGCCGCCAGCCTGTCTTCCATCAGCCGATGATCGAGGACCTCGTCGACAGTCTGTGCCAATGGTGCAAGGTCGGACAGTCCGGCGCTGTGAGTCAGCAACTGACGCACGGTGATTCGACTCTTGCCGTTCGCCGCGAACTCTTTCCAGTACTCGGCTACGGGTGCGTCGTAGTCGATCTGCCCGCGATCGGCCAGGCGGTGCACGACGGTCGAGGCGATGCCTTTGGTCGCCGAGTACACGAGTGCGCCGGTGTTCTCAGTCCACGGAACGGTTCCGTCCGCATCCGATGTCCCCGCCCAGATATCGACAACGGGCAGCCCGTGCTGATAGACCGACAACGCGCCGCCCCGGGCGCTCGACCTGGCAAAGAGCCAGGCGAAAACCTGCACCGTGCGGGCGAATCGTGCGTCGGCGGTTCCGCTGACGCCGGTAGGGAGCTCGTAGGGCACGTCGTCGGGCCGCGGGGCGTTCATGCCTACCGAAACTATTGCCTTTCACAACAAAGCGGAAGGCCGACACGACACTCGCCGGCCGTGTGGTTGAGTTCGACAAATGGGACCAAGCGACTGGGCTGCCTTGATGGTCGCCGCAACCGCGGCAGGCTGGGTCGACGCGGTCGTCGGCGGTGGCGGCTTGATCGTCCTTCCGGTGTTGCTTCTCGTGGCACCGAGCATCACGCCGCAGCAGGCGCTCGGCACCAACAAGCTCACCGCAATCGCTGGGACGAGCGCAGCCGTGGCAGCCTTTGCGAGAAAGGTGCCGATGCAATGGAAGCTGATGGTTCCCGCCGCGATGCTCGCAGCGGTCGCCTCCGGATTCGGTGCCGCGACAGTCGCGTTGATCGACAAGGATCTGTTCATCCCGATCATCATGATCGTGCTGATCGGCGTAGCCGCCTTCGTGACGATCCGCCCGCAGGTCGGCGTCACCATGGCGACTCATCCTCCGACGCGCAGAAAGTTCGTGCTGGTGGTGGGCATTGCGGCCGGTGTGATCGGGTTCTACGACGGCCTGCTCGGCCCCGGGACCGGCACCTTTCTGATCATCGCTTTTGCTACGATGCTCGGTACCGAGTTCGTGCGCAGCGCTGCCATGGCCAAAGTGGTCAACCTCGGATCGAACTTCGGCGCGCTGGTGTTCTTCGCCGCGACCGGCAACGTGCTCTGGGCCGTTGCGCTCGCGATGGCCGGCTGCAACGTCGTTGGTGCGATATCCGGCTCGAGGATGGCCTTGAGCAAAGGATCGGGCTTCGTCCGCGTGGTCCTACTTGTTGTGGTCGTCGTCATGGTCATTCGCCTCGGCTGGCAACAATTCGGATAGCGTTGCGCGGGTGAGCCAACCGCACGAAGTCGACGAAGAGTTCCGGGCACTCCCCCTACGTCAGCTTGCCGACGCCGCGTTGACGGCCGCCGCGGCCGCCGGCGCCAGTCACGCCGATCTGCGCGTGCACCGGCTGATCACCCAGTCGATCAGGTTGCGGGACGGGCGGGTTCAGGCCGTGGCCGACTCTTCGGTCCTGGGTTTGGCCGTGCGTGTCGTCGTCGACGGCACGTGGGGTTTCGCGTCGCATGCCGAATTGTCACCCGACATCGCAGTGCAGACGGCCCATCGTGCTGCGGAGGTCGCGAAAACGCTGCGCGCACTGAATCGGGAACACATCGACCTTGCACCGGAGCCGGTCTATCCGAACGCAAGTTGGGTGTCCCGGTACGAGATCGATCCGTTCGAGGTGCCGACCGCCGAAAAAGTGGAGCTGCTCGCCGACTACTCCGGACGGCTATCCGCATCCGACGGAGTCGACCACACGAGCGCCAGCGTCTTACAGGTGAAAGAGCAAACGTTCTACTCAGATTCGGCCGGATCGTCGATCACCCAGCAACGGGTTCGCTTGCACCCCCAGCTCGAGGCAGTGACGGTCGATCAATCAGCCGGTGCGTTCGAAACGATGCGGACGCTCGCGCCGCCGGTCGGCCGCGGGTGGGAATACCTGGGCGCCGACAGCACATGGGACTGGTCGACGGAATTGGCGCGCATACCCGAGTGGCTGGCCGAGAAGGTGAAGGCGCCGAGCGTCGAATCCGGACCAACCGACCTGGTGATCGATCCGAGCAACCTGTGGCTCACGATCCACGAATCGATCGGCCATGCAACGGAATACGACCGCGCCATCGGCTACGAGGCGGCGTACGCGGGTACGTCGTTCGCGACACCGGACAAGCTCGGCGCGCTGCGATACGGAACGCCGATCATGAACGTGACGGCCGATCGCATCGAGGAGCACGGGCTCGCGTCCATCGGATACGACGACGACGGCGTGGCAGGCCAACGGTGGGACCTTGTGCGAGACGGAATTCTCGTCGGCTACCAACTGGATCGAGTGTTCGCACCCCGGCTGGGACTCGAACGATCGAACGGTTGCTCCTACGCCGACTCGCCGCATCATGTGCCGATCCAGCGGATGGCGAACGTATCGCTGCAGCCCGATCTGGTTGGCGATACCACCACCGAGGACCTGATTGCCAAGGTGGAGAACGGTATCTACATCGTCGGCGACAAGTCGTGGTCTATCGATATGCAGCGCTACAACTTTCAATTCACCGGACAGCGGTTCTTCCGGATCCGCAACGGGCGATTGGACGGTCAGCTGCGGGACGTGGCATACCAGGCGACGACCACCGATTTCTGGGGATCGATGGAAGCCGTCGGCGGAGCGTCGACGTGGCGGCTCGGTGGTGCGTTCAATTGCGGCAAGGCGCAACCTGGTCAGGTTGCGGCGGTCAGCCACGGCTGCCCGTCGGTTCTGCTGCGCGGCATCAACATACTCAACACTCGGACGGAGGCGGGTCAGTGATTCCCGCACAGGATGTTGTGGATCGTGCACTCGCACAGTCGCGCTCCGACGAGGCCATCGTGATCGTCACCGACCAAAGCGAGGCCTCGCTACGCTGGGCGGGCAATTCGATGACCACCAACGGTGTGTCGTCGTCGCGATCGTGGACGGTCGTGTCCATATTTCGTGACGGCGACAAGGCACGCGTTGGCAGCGTGACTTCGAGCAGTGTCGATCCCGATGACATTGCGACTGTCGTTCGCGCCAGCGAAGATGCTGCGCGCAGCGCCGAGCCGGCCGACGATGCCATGCCGTTGATCCCGGGTGGCGCCGCTCCGCACGACTGGGGCGCCGATCCGGGCTCCACGAACGTCGGGGTGTTCGCACATGTCGCCGACGACCTGGCACGGGGATTCGATGGCGCCGACCGGCTTTACGGTTTCGCGCACCACCAAGTCGACAGCACGTGGCTCGGCACCTCGACAGGGCTGCGGCGCAACTACGTGCAACCAACGGGCTCGGTGGAGATCAACGGCAAGCGCGGAGGGAATGCGAGCGCGTGGGTCGGCACCGGAACGCGGGACTTCGCCGATGTTGCGGTGCCGAAGATGCTGAGTGACCTGACAACCCGGCTCGATTGGGCTGCGCGTCAAGTAGAACTGCCCGCCGGTCGCTACGAAACTCTGCTCCCGCCATCGACGGTCGCCGACTTGATGATCTATCTGATGTGGACGATGGAGGGTCGCGGCGCGCAAGAAGGGCACACCGCGCTGTCGAAGTCTGGCGGTACGCGGGTCGGCGAGACGCTCACCGACATGCCGTTGACGCTGTTCTCCGACCCCGGTGCACGCGGTCTCGAGTACGCACCGTTTGTCGTCGCGGGATCGTCGAGCGAGTCGGTGTCCTTGTTCGACAACGGTATGTCGGCCGACCGAGTGGACTGGGTTCGAGCGGGTGCCGTCAACGCGCTGGCGTATCCACGTTCGGCGGCAAAGGAATTCGATGTGCCGGTCGCGGTACCGGGCGAGAATCTGATCCTTACCGGCGGATCGGAGGCAACCATTGCAGACATGGTCGCCAACACCGAACGCGGGCTCCTGCTCACGACCTTGTGGTACATCCGTGAGGTCGATCCGGCGACGCTGCTGCTCACGGGCCTCACTCGCGACGGCGTCTACCTGGTGGAGGACGGCGAGGTCCGGGGCGCGGTGAACAACTTCCGATTCAACGAAAGTCCGTTGGACCTCCTGCGCCGGGTCACCGAAGCCGGCGCGACCGAACCGACACTGCCTCGCGAATGGAAGGACTGGTTTTCTCGAACAGCGATGCCGCCGTTACGAATTCCAGACTTTCACATGTCTTCGGTCAGCATCGCTACGTAACTTCCGAGGCAAACAATTCGGAAAACGTCAGTACCGTGTCGTCCTCGTACGGCGGTCCGATGACTTGCATACCCACAGGGAGGCCGGCGGGCGTGGTGCCGATCGGTATCGACGCGGCAGGCAGGCCGGCCAACGTTGCATGTGATGTCCAGAAGAACTGCTCGTGGTACGGCCGCTCGCCCGAGGGTGTCGCGATGGTGCGCTGATCGAAACACCGTGTGTCGTGCGGGAATGCAGGTCCGATATTGGTCGGACAGACAAACACGTCGACGTCGCCGAAGTACCGAGTCCAGGTCGCACGGGTCGCCATTCGCTGGTTGTCACGCTCGATGAACGATTTGTGGCTGAGTGCGCCATCGCCCTGCATCGCGAAGAACGCGTCGAGAAGGAAACCGAAATTGTGGAACTGAGCTTGGGGATCGACACCGTCGGGCCACCCCTCGACTACCGCGGCGCCGCGCATCCGCATCGAATCGATTGCAGTAGCGAGTAATTCGGAGACTTCGGTCGACACAGGTGCGGCCGGGTCATCGAGGACGAACCCGACCCGAAAGTCGCCGATATCACGGTGGCGCGGCGCCGGCAGCGACCACCGATATGCCTGTGCCAACGGTCCTTCGGGGCCGGCGGTGACCTGCAGCGCGAGGCGCAAGTCGGCCGCGGACCTGGCGAGCGGGCCGACCGCTGTCAGATGCATCATTCCGAGCGGAACAGCGGGCGGCGCAGGCGGTTCCATGCCGGTCGGTGGAACGATGTCGGGTGAGGGTCGAAGCCCGTACACGCCGCTGAAGCTAGCGGGATTGCGGATGGACCCGCTCAGATCGGTGCCGAATTCCAGGAATGTCATCCCGGCGGCAAGTGCTGCCGCCGGTCCCCCGCTCGAGCCGCCGGGAGTCCGGGTCAGATCACTCGGATTGTTCGTGACGCCGTAGATCTCGTTCGCGGTCTGGTTGTCGGCCAACATGAACGGGACGTTCGTCTTGCCGATGATGACCGCGCCGGCGGCGCGCAGCCGTGCCGTGACAGTGGCATCGGACTGCGCGACGAAATCTGCGAACTCAGGGTTCCCCCACGTCGTGTGCATCCCGGCGACGTTGAAGCTTTCCTTGATCGTCATCGGGACTCCGTGCAGCGGGCCGACCTTGTCGCCGCGAGCGACGGCGGCGTCGGCCGCGGCAGCCTCCGCGAGCGCCTCCTCGCGCCGGAATTCGATCACCGCGTTGACCTGCGAATTGCGGTCGTCGATTCGCTCGAAGACCAGGTCTGTCAGCTCACGGGACGAGATGTCTTTGTTGCGCACCGCAGTGGCTGCGTCGATAGCTGTCAGGTCGAGTGTGTTCGTCATGGCTCCAGAGGTAGGCCCTGACACTGTGTGAGGGTCAACCTGCGGCGATGGAGATCCCGATCGAATGGTTCTTACCGCGCAGCAGTCGGCTGCCGTAGACGGCGCCGTAGCCGATGATGCCGTACTTCTTCGCGATCACGCTTCGTGCGTGTTCGGTTCCGGCGCTGTCGAGCACCTCGGCGGTACCGTCCATCGTTGGCGCGTTCGGCTTCAACTTTCCGCGGGCATCACACACCGTGAGAGTGACCTTGGCGTTGCGCCGGATCCGTTTCACCTTCCACGTATCCGTTGCGGACCAGACGAACAGGCGGTCGCCATCAGGAGCCGCCCACACCGGCGTCCCGACCGGTGTTCCGTCCTTGCGGAATGTCGTCAACTGGACATACTGCGCTTTGCCGATCTCGCCGAATGGGTTGCTCATGGGGCAAGCCTAGGCATCGCCATCCGAATGCGCTGCGCGAGCCCCGTGCCCGGGT
>JBBSKP010000037.1:0-28803 GCA_038256175.1 Mycobacteriales bacterium | reverse complement strand
GACCACCAGCCCTACCTGCAGGCAATCGCCGACGAACTCAACGACCGCCCCAGAGCAATCCTGAATTTCCGTACCCCCCGAGAAGTCTTGACCAAACTCCTAACCGACTCTGTTGCTTCCACGGCTTGACACTGCCCACTGATGGCGAACGTGAATCGACGAATTCGTGAAACCGATAAAAGGGAGCGATGCGCAAATGTATGACGTCATTGTCGTAGGAACCCGAGTTGCCGGAGCGCCACTCGCCATGCTGCTTGCTCGTCGTGGCTACAGGGTGCTCGCAGTCGATCGTTCGAACTTCCCGAGCGACACGGTCTCGACCCACTACATCCACCAAGCGGGCCTGTCCCGACTGCAGGATTGGGGTCTACTCGACCGTGTCATCAAATCGGGTTGCCCTCCGATCCGGCATCTCAACTTTTCCTACACCGGCATCGCACTCGCCGGTTTCGCCGGCCCGATCGATGGTCTTGACGCTGTCTACTGCCCTCGCCGTACCGTGTTGGACCAGATACTCGTCGATGCGGCCCGCGAGGCCGGTGCTGAGGTCATCGAAGGCTTCACCGTCACCGACCTCGTGGAGTCCGCCGGTCGCGTAGTCGGAATCCGCGGACGCGAAGGCAACGGCGCGGAGCAGGAATTCCGCGGTGCGCTCATCGTCGGCGCTGATGGCGCGAACTCGATCGTCGCCAAGAAGGTCGGGGCACAGATCTACGAGACGTCCCCGGGTGGGTGTTTCGTCTACTACTCGTACTACTCGGGAATCAATTGGGGCATGCAGCACCGGACCGGTTTCGGTGAGCAGCAATTCGCGTCCTGGCCAACCAACGACGGGCTCAGCTTGGTGGCGGTCATGCGCAAGCGCGACCGCTTCCGCGACTTCCGCGGTGACCCCGACGCAGGAGTACAGGAAATCGTCGATGCGATCGACCCCAAGTACGGTGAGAGCCTGCGGGACAGCGCAACTCGCGAAGAGCCGTTCCGCCCGATGCTGTACCCGGACAACTTCTACCGCCGCTCGTACGGGCCCGGATGGGCGTTGGTCGGGGACGCGGGTTACCACAAGGATCCGTTTACCGGTGGGGCATTACAGACGCTTTCAAGTACGCCGAACTGCTGGCGGCGCGACTCCACGAGGGTCTCAGCGGCGATCGGCCACTCGACGACGCGCTTGCGGCGTATGAGCGTGAGCGGGACGCGCAAAGCGCAGGCACCTACGAGTTGACCACAGCCATCTCCGAGTTGAAGCTGACCCCGTACTACGACTCAGTGTTCCGTGCAGCAAGCAAGAGCACCGTGTACACGAGGAAGTTCTTCGGTTTGATCGCCGGCGGAATCCCGGGCGAGGTCTTCTTCGCACCGGAGAACCTCGCCGCGCTCTACGCCGAGGTGAACATGCCGGTTGCATCGCGACTCCTCACGTCGGTATGAGCGCGTCGAGCCTGACCGTGCTCGGCGACAGTTTCGTCGAAGGACGGGGAGATCCGAGCCCGAGCGGGGGATACCGCGGTTGGGTACCCCGCTTCGCGGGCCAAATGGGCCTGCGTGGCAGTCGCGTTCGCAACTTGGGTGCCTTCCAAGCGACGACGTCGAACGTCGTCGACCTGCAACTGCAGATCGCTCTGTCGATTCGCTCGCCCCTGGTCGGCGTCGTAGTGGGTGTCAACGATCTGGTCAGCGCCTACGACGCCGCGACATTCGAGCGGAACCTGCACCGGATATTCGGCGAACTCCGCGACACCGGGGCAACGGTGTTCACTGCCACCTACCCGGACATCCCCGCTCGGTTGCCAGTGCCGGACGGCTTCAGAGAACTCCTTCGTACCCGGTTCGTTGCGGCCAATGCAGTGTTGAACGAGGTGGCCGTGTCCACCGGAACACAACTTCTCGATATCGCCGAGTCCGACGAATGGACCCAACCCGAGATGTGGACGCCCGATGGGCTACATCCAAGCCCGATGGGGCACAAGCTCTTTGCCTCCGGTACGGCAGAGCTCGTCTCGCGAGCCACCGCAACAACCATCGCCGCCTGAGCGGCACCGCACTTCATTCGAGAGGAACATCGTGACCGCCGAATCCACCTTGGAATCCGATCCGTTCGACGACCGAAGACTGGCACGCAACCCGATCGCCATCGTGGGAATGTCCGGCCTTTTCCCGAAAGCCAAGAACTACCGCGAATATTGGCAAAACATCGTCGACGGGGTCGACTGCACCGAGGAGGTGCCTGCGTCACGGTGGAGTCTGGATGACTACTACGACGCTGACCACGGCGCTGCTGACAAAACCTACTCGCGCCGCGGAGCTTTCCTTCCCGACGTCGACTTCGACCCTCTCGAATTCGGAGTGCCCCCGAATCAGCTCGAGGTTACGAGCACCATGCAGACCCTGAGCCTCGGGGTCGCCCGCGATTTGCTTGTCGACGCCGGGGCGACGGGATCGCAGTGGTACGACCCGAGTCGGACCGGGGTCGTCATGGGAACCACGGGGCCGGTGCCGCTGACTCATCCACTGGCAGCACGTCTTTCGACACCGATCCTCAAAGAGGCCGCCCGAAGTTGCGGTCTGTCCGAGGAAGACGCGGATGCCATTGCCGCCAAGTTTGTGGCGGCATTCGCGCCATGGGAGGAAAACTCGTTCCCTGGCTTGCTGTCGAATGTCGTTGCGGGCCGGATCGCGAACAGGTTCGGACTCGGTGGTATCAACTGCACTGTCGACGCCGCATGCGCGGCGTCGCTGGCCGCGATGCGCACAGCGATCGCGGAGCTGCAGGACGGCCGAGCCGACACCATGATCACCGGCGGTGTCGACACCGAGAACTCGATCTTCATCTACATGTGCTTCAGCAAGGTGGGGGCCCTCTCGCCGAGCGATCGAATCAGCCCGTTCTCGTCCGCCGCCGACGGGACGCTGCTCGGCGAAGGCATCAGCATGCTCGCGCTGCGCAGGCTCTCCGATGCGAAGCGAGACGGCAACCGCATCTACGCGGTTATCAAGGGACTGGGGTCCTCCAGCGACGGCCGTTCGAAGAGCATCTACGCACCGCGTGCCGAGGGACAACGGATCGCTCTGAACCGCGCCTATGCCGATGCCGAATGTGCGCCATCTTCGGTGGAGTTGTTTGAGGCCCATGCAACAGGGACAGCCGTCGGCGACCGCACAGAGCTCGCGGCCCTTGGCGGTCTCCTGTCCGATTCGAGTGATGAGGCGCAGTTCGCCGCCCTCGGCAGCGTGAAGTCGCAGATCGGACACACGAAGGGTGCCGCAGGCACCGCCAGCGTAATGAAGCTTGCGCTCGGGCTGTACCACAAGATTCTTCCGGGCACGATCAACGTCGACGAGCCGAATGCCGAGATCGAGAAGACCTCGCCCTACTACGTCAATACGCGGACCAGGCCGTGGATCCGCGATCCGCAGCGACCGACACGCCGTGCAGCTGCATCGGCAATGGGCTTCGGCGGCACCAACTTTCACGTCGTTCTCGAAGAAGCGGACGCTGATCGAGGCGCGATTCGCACGGTGCACGACGCACCGCGGGCGCTCATCTGGCACGCGGCGGACGTCGGTGCGCTGGTCGAGCTCGTTGGATCCGGCGATCCGTCCGATAGCGGCGATATCCCGGATGAGCATGCCCGCCTGGGCTTCGTCGCGGTCGACGCCGACGGTGAAGCTCATCTGCGCGAGCTCGCCGTCGAACAGCTGACGAAGAACCCGGCAGCGACGCACTGGAATCACCCAGAGGGGCTGTTCTTCCGGTCCGCGGCAATGCCGGACATCAAGGTCGGCGCATTGTTCTCGGGTCAGGGGAGTCAGTACGTCGACATGGGTGCTGGCGCGGTGATGAACACCCCGTCTGTGGCCGAAATGTTCGACGTCGCAAACGAGGCATTCGCCGGGCAATCTCCGCGACTCGGATCCGTCGTGTTCCCACCGCCGGTCTTCGATGACGCCGCGCGAGCCGACCAGGAAGCAACGCTGCGGCGTACCCAATTCGCGCAGCCCGCGATCGGCGCGCTTTCCGCCGGGCAGTTCGCATTCTTCGCCGAGCTGGGATTCCGCGCCGACGGCTACCTCGGGCACAGTTTCGGTGAGCTCACCGCATTGTGGGCATCCGGCGCGGTCGACACGCAGGACTACTTCGTGCTCGCACACGCTCGTGGCGAGGCGATGGCACCCGTCGCGGGCGCCGACAGCGGCACGATGCTTGCTGTTGCGGCAACGCGCGAACAGGTCGAGCAAGTTGTTGCCGATATCGACGATGTTCGAGTGTGCAACCACAACGCACCCGACCAGCTAGTGGTGGGAGGTGGCGCCGCCGCTGTCGCACAGGTTGAAACACGTTGTAGTGCATTGGGATACACGACACGGGCGCTGCCTGTGTCCGCTGCGTTCCACACCCCCTACGTCGCACATGCCGTCGAGGCGTTTCGGCCGGTAGTCGAATCGCTGCACATCGGTCAGCCCGACGCGCCGGTATTCGCGAACTCGCCGCAGGGTCGTTACGGCTCCGACGTAGCGGAGAACCGAGCCACACTCGTCGACCAGATGATGCAGCCGGTCGAGTTCGTATCCGCGCTCGAGTCCATGCGCGAGATCGGGTGCACCGTATTTGTCGAGTTCGGTCCCAAACAGGTACTGACGTCATTGGTGCGCCGCACTCTCGGTGACGACGTCGTTGCGATTGCCACCGACTCGGGACCGCTCGGGGACAGCGACGTGCCGCTCAAACGTGCCGCGGTTCAACTCGCAGTGCTCGGTTGCCGCCTCGTTGGCATCAACCGGTATCGGTTCGAGGCGCCCGTTCCCGCGAAGGGAAGCGGAATGACGGTCGCGCTTTCCGCGCCGGAGTACGTGCCAGAAACTCGTCGCAAGGCCTACGCCGATGCCTTGTCCGACGGATACCGCGTCTCGGTGGCCCCCTCCCCGCCGGAGTCCACAGTCTCGACCCCGCCTCGAGTATTGGAGATGATTGTGCCGCAATATGTTCCGAACCAATCCGGTGACCTCGATGCCGCGCTTGCCGCGCATCTCGATACTCACAAGCAGTACCTCGACGGCCAGCTCGACGTGGCACGCGAGTTGGCAGGCGCGTTGCGAAGTAGCGCTCTCGATGCCGGCCTGGTCCGGGCCATCGAGGCAGTCAAGGATCACGGCATTGCGATCAGCCACACGCACACCAGGGCAACCGAGGTGCTTGGACAACTTGCCGAACTCGAACTAGGTGCTGCCCCAAGGCCGGACAGCAATCGGTCTCGGACGGTGCCATCGACGCGGCACACTGCACCTGCGAGCACTCTCGAACAGCGTCCTGAGCCCCGCGCCATCGCTGCCCCCGCGCCGCTCGCCGCTCGCGCTCCCATGTCGGCCCCGGTCGTTGCCCCGGTTCCTTCACCTCCTTCCGGTGGTGTGAGTGCGGCGCAGTTGCGGCTCGCTTTGCAGGAGGTGGTGGCCGAGAAGACCGGTTATCCGGTCGAGATGGTCGATCCGGCAATGGATTTGGAAGCCGATCTCGGTGTGGATTCGATCAAGCGGGTGCAGGTTCTCGGTGCGGTGCAGGAGAGGTTCCCGCAGTTACCGAGTCTGGGACCGGAACAACTCGGTGTCTTGCGCACGCTCGATCAGATCGTCGAGCTCCTCGCAATCCCCGACGCACCGGCACCGGCCCCCGCAGTAGTTTCGACCCCTTCGGCGCCTACGGGTGGTGTGAGTGCGGCGCAGTTGCGGCTTGCTTTGCAGGAAGTGGTGGCCGAGAAGACCGGTTATCCGGTCGAGATGGTCGATCCGGCAATGGATTTGGAAGCCGATCTCGGTGTGGATTCGATCAAGCGGGTGCAGGTTCTCGGTGCGGTGCAGGAGAGGTTCCCGCAGTTGCCGAGTTTGGGACCGGAGCAACTCGGTGTGTTGCGCACGCTCGATCAGATCGTCGAGCTACTCGCTGTGGGGAGTGATGTCTACCCAAAAGCTGATGCCGCGGCCACCTTGCCGCGGCACACCATCGAACTCGTTGCTCTCCCCGCCGTGGATCGCATCGACCAGGCCTACCGACAAGCACCGAAAGCTGTGCTGGTCGACATCGGTACGGGTGGAACCGGCGACCATTCCGAAATCGATGCGCTGGCGCGGCTACTGACCGGGCGCGGATGGTCGGTACAACGTGTCCAGGTCAGCGGCCGGCTGTCCGACGTCGAAAGTGCGCTTGTGCACGCGCTGACCGACCCGATGGATCTGTGTCTTGTGGTGGTCGACGGCGCGACCGACTGGAGTGCCGCACAAGACTGTTTGGCTTCTTCGATCCTGGTCGCCAAGCACGCACTGCCACCGCTGCTCGACATGCGACGCAGCGGGGCGAGGGTGGCGTTCGTCACGGTGACCCGTATCGATGGCGCGCTTGGTTTCGGCGACAGCGACGACCCGGTCCGTGCTCTGATCGGCGGGGTCGGTGGTGTCGTGAAAACACTTGCAGCCGAGCACTCTCAACTCTTTGCTCGTGCTCTCGACATCCATCCGGCGATCGTCGCGGATCGCTTCGCAGAAATCGTCCTTGCAGAAATTTCCGATGCGGCGCTCGACACCCTCGAGGTCGGCGTTGGTGAACTCGGAGATCGGCACACCCTCGTACCGAGTTTGCATGGCCAGTCTTCGTCGCAAACGGTTGTGACACAGGGCTCAGCCGCCGATGCGACGACGTTGACCGCATCGGATGTGGTCTTGGTAACAGGCGGCGCACGAGGAGTCACGGCCCTCTGCGTTCGAGAGCTTGCACGCAATTGCGCGGCACAGTTCGTGCTGATGGGCAGGACTGAGCTGACACCCGAGCCGCAATGGGCTCGGGGCGTTGCCGTTTCGGATCTGCAGGGTGCCGCGATTCGGGCTATGGCCGGCTCGCGCCCGACGCCACGCGAGGTCGACACGGCCTGCTCCAACATACGAGCGACCCGCGAAATCCTCGAGACGCTCGACGAATTGGATGGCAGGGGCCAGTACATCGCGGTGGACGTCACCGACGCCGCCGCGGTCCGGTCCGCGCTCGAGCCGTTGCGGATGTCGGTGACCGCCATCGTGCACGGTGCAGGAGTACTCGCCGATTCGCTGCTCGGTGTCAAGACGATCGACGAGATCACTCGCGTACTCGATCCGAAGATTGCGGGACTCGCGGCGGTAATGGACGCTCTCGCAACCGAACACGAGTCTTCCCCGGTGCGGCACCTGGTGTTGTTCACATCGGTAGCAGGCCTGTTCGGCAATTCGGGGCAGTCCGATTACGCCGCGGGCAACGAGGCGTTGAGCCGATTCGCGGCAGCCTGGAAGAACCGGCATCCCGATCGGCACGCGACCGCGGTGGATTGGGGAGCGTGGGACGGTGGCATGGTGACCCCCGAACTGCGGGGGTATTTCCTCGGCCGCGGGGTCAGCCTGCTCGATCCGGGCCTGGGCGCTCGGGCATTCGTCGAGCAGTTCACCGCTCCGCGTGCCGACGACCGCGTAGTCCTCATCGGCGAGGCGGCGTCGTTGACCGACGAAGTGCCCTCGGCCGGAGGGACTTTTGTTGCGCGGCGGGACATCGACGGACTCGGCGAGCATCGGATCATCGCTGCTCATCGGATCGGCTCGCATGCGGTCTTGCCTGCAACCTTCGGGCTGGGCGCCATGATCAACGTCGTCGAGCGGGCGCACCCCGGTCAATGTGTGGTCTCGGTTCGCGACTTCCAAGTACACAAGGGCATCGTCTTCGATCACCCGGTCTCCGAATTGAGTATTCGAGTGGTCGAGGAACCAGCGCAGGAAGCTCGAAACGGACACTGGCGCAGCGTCGTTCGAGCATCGGTTCTCGGAGCGGGACCGAGCAATCCGGTGCCCCACTACGCTGCGACGTTGGTGTTGGACAGTTGTCCCGACGCCTCGCCGACAATGGTGCCCACGTGGAGTGATGTCGGTGTCAGCGCTGCCTCGCTCTATCGCGAAGCGACACAATTTCACGCTCCGCCATTGCAGGGGATGCGCAAGATCCTTGTCGATGAGGACGACTCGTTGATTCTCGAATGCCAGCTGCCCGGCGGACCGGTCGCCATCGGAGCATTCGCCGGAGTGCTGCACAACCCGGTGCTTGCCGACGTGATCCTGCAGGGACCGCCGGTCCTCGGCCAGCGTCTGCTCGATTCGGCCTGTCTCCCACTGGGTATCGGGCGAATCGACTATTACGAGGCATTGCCGGAGAACGAACCGTTCGTGCTCATTGTGGGCAACGCCCGCGCGCGGACGGCGGATGTCCTGGTCGACGCGACCGCCACAACTACGAATGGCGTCGTCCTGCAACGGTTCACCGATGTATCGGTCGTGACCACACCTGATCTGTCCGACAAATTCCGCGAAGCAGTGAGGCAGTGGATTTCATGAACAGCGCAGCAAGTGCTGAGCGTCCGACGGGGGACGATCTGGGCTTCGACGGCGAGCCGTTCGACCCGATTGCCGGAATCCCCGGCAGCTCCGAGGCCCCCCGACTCACGAGTCGCCACGCACTCCCGGCGACGAATGTCCTTGCGGAGATCCGCAGCGGGATAGTCGAATCCCATCGGGCTGCGCTAGCGACACAGCTCGCAGTGCAGCGCTTGATTTTTCAGCGCGCCCTCGTCGCGTCGAACGGTTCGCCGGGGGAGCGCCCTGCGCAGCCGACTCTGCCCGACGTCGGTCCGGCGCCGGAGGTGGCGGCGCCCGAGGGCGCATTCAAGCCGTTGGCCCGCAGTAGTCTTCGCAACCTCGACCGCGATGCTCTGCTGCAACTCGCTGCCGGCGATGTGGCGACAGTGTTCGGCGACGCCTACGAGCAGTTTGGTGCAAACCCCGACGTCCGGATCGCCGCAGCAACGGCCTTGACCTTGCAGGAGGTGACCGAACTCGGGTTGCGCGGCGGAACACTCGGGCACGGGAGTATGCGCGGGCGCTACGTCGGTGATCCCCTGGCCGCCGCTGTGCAGGCAACGGAGACGTTCGCACTGTTCGCGGGCCTGCATCTGTGTCTGGCCGATGCGACGCTCGTCTCGACGGTCGACGCGGTGCACACGTTGCAGGAGCCGGCGCAGGGTGGCGAACTCGAGTTGATCGTCACCGTCATCGACTTGGTGCCTCGGCCGCATCTGGTTGCCGAGGTGGTCTTCGGCGGCGCCCGGGCGAGTGTGAGTGTGACCGTGACCGTCACCGAGAAGCCGGGTGTCCCGGTAGGCCCCAGCGCAGGGGGAACACTGGACACGTGGACCGGGCGGGTGGGGGCGGCTGGGGATCGGGTACTGCTCAGCGAGCTCCACATGGCGCACTTGGCGCGGGGTGACCAGGCGACCGCGCTGGGACCCGAATTTGCGCGGTACACCGGTCGTCGGGCAACTCGCCTGCCGACCGGAGGTCTGCTGCTTGTGGATCGTGTGGTCCGGTTCGACGGCGTACGGGGAACGCTCGATCAGCAGGTTGCGTATGAGAGCGAATACGATTCGCCCTCGGATTCCTGGTACTACGCCGACAGTGCCAACGAGTCGATGCCGCACTTCGTGTACATGGAGACGTCACTACAAGCGGCGCTGCTGATGGGTTTCTACCTCGGCCCGACGCTCACCGAGCCGGACACCACGCTGAGCCTGCGAAACCTGGGCGGCACCGCCACCGTGCTGCGGCAGGTGGACCTGCGTGACAAGACGATTCACCAACAATCCCGGCTGCTCTCGACGACGCTGCTGCCGGGTTCGTCGCTGCAGAGCTTCGACTACACGCTGTCCGTCGACGGGGAGCCCTTCTACGAGGGCGAAACGATGTTCGGCTACTTCAGCGACGATGCCCTCGGCAATCAGACCGGACTCGACGCCGGACAGCTGCGGCCAAGCTGGCTCGAACAGCATCCCGGAATCGCAGTTCGTCAGATCGACCTCACCGTCCGCCGCCGAGACCCCCACTCGCAGCTGTGCTCTCGCAATTCGTTGGCGCTGCTCGATCGGATCGACGTGGTCGAGGATGGTGGCGACTTCGGAATCGGGTACCTGCACGCCCTGCGCCGCATCGACCCCGACGACTGGTTCTTCACCCGCCACTTCCATCGCGATCCCGTCATCCCTGGATCGCTCGGTGTCGAGACGGTGATTCAAGCGATGCAGGAATGGGCACTGGACTCCGGACTCGGCGACGACCTGATCGACCCCGGATTCGACATTCCTGCGGGTGTCCCTTTCACCTGGAAGTACCGCGGACAGTTCCTTCCGACCGATGGCAGCTGTGAAGTGGAAGTGCATATCAAGGGCATCCACCGGCGGCCCGGTTCGGTGACGGTCACGGCGAAAGCCTCGTTGTGGAAGCCGGGGCTGCGCATTTACGAACTCGAGAACATCGCGATCGAGCTGCGCGAGCGGAAGGAACTGGCATGAGCGTTCGAACGATTCCGGCACTCGCACGCCGAGCCGTCGACATCGAGTCTGTGTTGCGCGATCTCCACAGCCCGTGCTGGATCGTCCGCGACGCCGACGGCATCGGAGCCACCTCGGACCGGGCTGCCGCGGCGCAAGCCGAAGTTCTCAGTGTCGTCGCACCACTGCCGCCCGAGATGCTGGGGGACAGGAGGTTTCGGGCCTTTCACGGTGTAGGCGCTGCCTATGCCGCGGGGGCGATGGCCAACGGAATTGCCTCTCCGGCGATGGTGATCGCGCTCGCCCGAGCCGGCTATCTCGCGACCTATGGCGCAGCCGGCGTCGTTCCCGAGCGTATCGATGCCGCGCTGGCCCAGATAGCAGCGGCGCTCGGTGATACTCCTTACGCCTGCAACCTGATCCACAGTCCGACCGAGCCCGCGCTGGAACGTGCGATCGTCGATGCCTGCCTGCGGCACGGGGTGCGTTGTATCGAGGCATCGGCGTTCATGGACCTGAGCCCAGAGCTGGTGCGTTACAGGCTCCTTGGACTCGAACGCGACGGGTCTGGGCGGATCGTGGGCCGAAACAGGGTCATCGCCAAGGTATCTCGCGCAGAGGTCGCCGAGTTGTTCCTGCGCCCCGCACCTGCGCGGCTCGTTCGTCGGCTGCTCGACGCCGGCGAAATCACCCAGGAGCAGGCAGATCTGAGTGCGCATATCGCGTTGGCGGACGACATCACGGCTGAGGCGGATTCCGGTGGACACACCGATCGGCGTCCGCTGATGGTGCTGCTGCCCGAGTTGCTGGCGGTTCGGGATCGGGTACAGCGGGAATGGACCTCGCTGGGGGAGGTACGGATCGGCGCAGCGGGTGGGATCGGCACACCCGCGGCGGCGGCAGCCGCGTTCGCCATGGGCGCGGCGTACGTCGTCACCGGCTCCATCAATCAGGCGTCCGTCGAGGCGGACCAGTCGGACATGACGAAAACGCTCCTCGCGGGAGCGGGTGTTGCGGACTGCACGATGGCCCCCTCGTCGGACATGTTCGAGTTGGGTGTCCAGGTACAGGTGCTCAGGCGGGGAACGATGTTCGCAGCGCGTGCGCAGCGGCTGTATGAGACGTATCGAGCCTACGACGGGATCGATGCGATCCCCGCGCAGCGGCGCCTCGACTTGGAGACGGGCGTCTTCCAGTGCTCGCTGGAGGAGGTATGGCAGGGATGCGTCAGCTACTTCGCCGAACGCGATCCCGCACAACTGGTCGGCGCAGAGCAAGATCCAAAACGTAAGATGGCGCTGATCTTTCGCTGGTATCTAGGGTTGTCGTCGGGATGGAGTATCCGCGGCGAATCCGGTCGCATCGCCGACTACCAGATCTGGTGCGGTCCCGCGATGGGTGCATTCAACAACTGGGTCGCGGGAACCCATCTCGCTGCTCCTACCAACCGGGGCGTCGTGCAGATCGCGCACCACATCATGGAGGGAGCTGCCTTCGATACCCGGGTGGCCCAACTCCGTACTGCGGGTGTGCGCCTGCCGCCGAGCTGCACTCATTACGTACCGTCACCGACGCGATGAGACGTGAACGCACTCGCGAAGAGACGGTGGATCTGCTTCGGGCAGTCGGTGACTACAGCACGAACTATGTTCGCGAGGCCCGATCGGAGCGTGTCCGTTCGGTCGCGACCCGCCTCGAGCTGCAGGACGGGTTGGCGCATGACTTGCCGCGAACCGGCCTCGATCCGATGGCGGTTGTGGCTGAGCTGATCGCCAAAGGCGAACCGGGATTGCTTCATTCGGGGGCACCCACGTTTCTCGGTTTCGTCATCGGGGGAGCCTTTCCGGTGGCGGTCGCGACGGAGTGGCTGACGTCGATGTGGGATCAGTGCGGGGCCCTGTACGCGACCAGCCCTGTGGCGTCGGTGATCGAAGAGACCGTCGCGAGTTGGTTGGTCGAACTGTTCGGCCTGCCGTCCTATACCTCGGTGGGCATTACGTCCGGTTGCGCGACGGCGAACCTCACCGGTCTCGCGGCCGCCCGTCATCACGTCTTGGCGGAGGTTGGTTGGGATGTGGACAGCGCTGGCCTCTTCGGCGCTCCGCAACCGCGAATCCTTGTCAGCGACGGCTGTCATGTCACGGTGCACCGGGCGTTGCGCCTACTTGGATTGGCCGGCCACGTTCACGCCATCGACACCGACGATCAAGGGCGAATGTGCTTGCGTTCGCTCGAAGCAACACTCGCCGCGACGACGGGGCCGCTGATTGTGTGCGGTCAGGTCGGCAACGTCGACTCCGGCGCGGTGGACCCGCTGCACGAGGTGTGCCGACTTACGCACGATCAGGGTGGGTGGGTGCATCTCGACGCCGCCTTCGGCATGTGGGCCGCCGCGAGTACGACAGTGCGGCAGGTTGTTTCGGGCCTGGAGTTTGCGGACTCCTGGGCAACGGATGCCCACAAATGGCTCAATGTGCCCTACGACTGCGGAATCGTGATGTGCGCACACCCCATCGCGCATCGTGCTGCGTTGCGCACCAGCGCCGAATATCTCACTGCCGCGGTCGACGGGAGCCGCGATCCCCTCGACTACACCCCGGATATGTCGAGGCGCGCACGGAGTCTCGTCTTGTGGTCCACGCTGCGTCACCTCGGCGCCGAGCTGATCGACCGCTGCTGCGCCATGGCCCGTCGGCTCGCAGACACCGTGCAGCGGGCGGAGGGAATCGAGATCGTGAACGACGTACGCCTCAATCAGGTTCTGGTGTGCTTCGAGGCGAATCCCGGCGGTGCCGCGGACGAGCATCTGATGCGCATCGTCGACAGGCTGCAGCGCGGTGGCACGGGATGGGCCAGTCCCACCACTTGGCTCGGCAGACCGACACTGCGCCTATCGGTCTGCAATTGGCAAACAACCTACGAGGACATCGACCGGTGTGCCCTCGCAATTATCGAAGCGCACCGCGGCGCTCATGCATCGTACACAATCGAGGAGCTCGTATGACTATCTCGCGCAACGAATCCCAGCGTCCCCTGATCAGCGGTCAGCCCGACCTCGACGCAGTCGTCGCGACCCTGACCATCGCATTCTGGGAGGACCCGATCATGACCTGGGCGATACCACTCGATACGGTCGAGCGCACTCGATACATGGACGCATTCTTCGGTGTGACCACACGTTTGCTGCTCGATCATGGTGGACTGGTGGCGTCATCGGCGAATTACGACGCGGTGCTGGTCTGGTCCGGTGCCAACGATGCCGAGGTTACCGACGAAGAGAACCTAGACTTCCTCGGGGAACTCGAGGAGTCGACGGGACCGTGTGGCGGCCGGCTCCGGACACTGATGGAGGCGCTCGACGACCATCACCCGGCCGACCTGCCGCCGCATTGCCACATGTTGTTCGCTGCGGTGCGCCCCGAAGCTCGCGGCAGCGGCGCGCGGGCAGCACTGACCGAGGCCCGGCGAGACCTGCAGTATCGCGACGGTGTCGGTGTGTACGGGGAGGCATCGAGCAACCGAAGTTTGCGACTGTGGCAACGCCTCGGATTCGAGCGCGTCGGATCGGAGATTCGGCTCCCCGAAGGCGGGCCGTCGTTGTACCCGATCTTCGCCGCGGCCCCGAGCATTATTTGAGCCCGGACCGGACGAAGGCATTGACGATGTGCCTCTGCAGGACGATGTAGAGGAGGAACACCGGCAGGCAGGCCATGCCCGCGACGGCCATCATCGGCCCCCAGTCGTTGCCCTCGGTTCCCATGAAGCTGCGCAGCGCGAGCTGCAGGACTGCGTTGCTTCGCTGCAATACGACTGCGGGCCAGAAGTATTCGTTCCACGAGTTGATGAACAGCAAGATCGACAGCGCCGCAAGTGCGGGTCGCAGATTCGGAACCACCACTGTCCACAATATCGACCACGATGAGCGGCCATCCATCTTCGCTGCGGACACCAATTCCTTTGGGAAACTGGCCATGTGCTGCCGGAGCATCAGTACGCCGAGCGCCGAACACAGCGTCGGCAGCACCACGCCGCCGAGGGTATTGATGAGGCCGAGCTGGTGCAGCAGAACGTAATTCGGCAGCATGGTTACCTGGAACGGTACGAGCCAGGTGCCGACGAACGCGAGGTACAGCAGCTTCTGGAATCGGAACGTGTACATCGCGAACGCATACGAAGCGAGTACCGCGATAAGCAGCTGGGCCGTCGAGGACACCAGTGCAACCCCGAATGTGTTGGCCAGCAACCGAAAGAGGTCGACTTTCTGCGCGGCGTCGGCGTAGTTCTCGATCGACAAGGGCCAAGGGATCGGGGCGAGGGAGTTGACATCGCCCGGCCGGCGTAGCGATGTAGCGAACAACCAGTAGATCGGAAAAGCGCACGCAAGTGCGATCACGGTGAGCACGAGATACCCGCCGAACCTGTGTGCGCGCGACTCCGTGTTCTCGGCAGTGGTCAGTGTGTCAGTCGTCATGAAATGAGATCCGCTCCGATAGCCATACGAGAATGCCGGCGATGGCACCGAAGCCCACGAACAACATGATGCCCGCGGCGGCGCTGAGACCGGCATCGAAACTGTGAAAGCCGTAGTCCCACAACAGGTAGTAGATGTTGGTTGTGGACTGCGACGGTCCGCCTTGGGTGAGCGTGTCGATCAATGGGAAAGTCCACTGGGCACTGAGCAGAACAGTCATCAATGCAAGGAACACGAGCGTGGGGGAGAGCAGCGGTAGCGTGAGCCACCGGTCGCTCTGCCATCGTGATGCGCCGTCCATCTCGGCGGCTTCGAGATAGTCGGCGCTGATGCCGGCCATTCCCGCCGAAACGATGAGAACAGCGAACCCGAGAAAATGCCAGCCGGTGATGACGATGATGACGAACTGCGCAGTTGCCGTGTCGTGTATCCAATTTCGTTCCGAACCCAGAATTCTGTTGACGATCCCGGCGCCGGGATCGAGCAGCCACTGCCACACCGCAGCTCCGGCAACCGGCGCAATCAAGAAGGGCGCGAAGATGATGCTCTGGTACACGACGCGAGCGCGGCCCTGCACACTCCTTGTCGCAAATCCGACGATCACCGGCAGGATGAGCGAGAAGGGCAAGAGCCCGAGAATGAGCACCAGCGTCAACCACAATGAATGACCGACCGCGGGAAGTTCGAGGAGGCGACGATAGTTGTCGGCTCCCGCAGGGACCATCGGTGTGGTCGGCAGTAGGTTCCAGGAGTATGTGGACAGCTGCGCCGCTTGGACCAACGGGCGATACGTCCAGATGACGAGCAGCGCCAGAGCCGGTGCCAAGTAGAGATACGGCGGGGCCGCTCGGCAGAGCCTCGTCCACAACGGCGGACGAAAATCCTTGACCGGGACCGGCTTCTGCGGCGATTCTAGGTCGAGTTCGAGCACCGGGACGAAGACCACTGTCCTCACCGCGCCTGAAGCGAGAGAGCGCGGAGCGTATCGAGCATCTCTTGCTGGGGTTGGTCGTAGACAGTGCTGGCTGGAGTGGCTTCGACCGCTGTCGCGACGACGCAGGACCCGATCATGTCGACGCGGGTGAAACCGAAACCGACAACACCCCGATGCCGTCCGACCGGGGCCACCGGGTCAACCCGGTAGGACATCGCCGGCCCGATCCATACGGGAATTCCGGCGATCGCACCCGATCCGGTGTGATGGGCGTGCCCGCACAGGATCATCCGGACATCGGAGCCGGTGAGGACGGCCTCCAGCCGTTCAGCCTGCTGCAGCCGCAACAGGTTGACCGTGGCGACGGGAGATGGGATAGGGGGGTGATGCAGCACCAGAATCGTTCCCAGCGCATTCGGGCGCGATAGCTCGTCGGTGAGCCACCCCAATTGATCAGGTTCGAGCCTGCCGTCATGGCGCCCGGGTGTCGTACTGTCGAGCACGATGATCCGGACACCGCGCACGAAGTACACGGCGTCGTGGGCAACGTTCGCCTCCAGCTCACTTGCCGGGGGTGCAAGGAGTACCGCGCGAAATGCGGCCCGCTCGTCGTGATTGCCCATCGCGTAGATGACCTGCGCGCCCAGCGCGTGCGCTGCCGGCACGAGAGCCTCTCGTAGCCGTCGGTACGCGGCTGGTGCCCCGTTGTCGGCTATATCGCCGGACACGATGAACGCATCCACGTGCTGCTCGGAACCGACGAGGCGATCGAGCACCGTGATCAGGTTGTCGAGCGTGTCGATCACACCGTGCACCTTCTCGCCGGTGGCGCGAATGTGTGTGTCGGTCAATTGGATGATGGTGAGGTCGGGTGCGCTCATGGCGCCGGCAGCAGCGTGGTTGCTTGCCGCTGCGCGGCACGGAGCGTGGACTCTGCGTCTGCTCCCTGATACACGATCGACTCGACGGCATCCATCATTCCGTCTCGGATCTGCAGGTAGTTGTTGCCGGGCATCGACGTCCACGGTTCCATCGTCGTGAGCTGGGCGAGGTTGGCTGCTAGGAGCGGGCTCTTGCTTGCCCATTCTTTCAATCCGGCGGGGTCGTCGACCAGGCCTGTGCGCAGCGGGAGGTAGCCGATTCCCTGCGAGATCCGGGTGTAGGACGTCTCGCTGGTGAGGAACTTGATCAGCTCCCAAGAGGCACGCTGCTTTGCGGGGTCGGACGCGAAAGTGAACAACGACGCACCGGAATTGGTTGGCACCGCGGTCTTTCCGTCGAACGTCGGCATGGTGGTGGCTCGCAGATCCCATTTGTCCTTGGCGCCCTTGGTGAAGGTTCCCTGAATCGCACTCGTTTCGAGGATCATTCCCATGTCGCCGCGCGCGAACGCTTCGTAGCCCTGCTGCTGGCTGAGCTTCGGTGTCGCGCCGGAATTGACGAGATTCTGTGCCATCTGCGCAACCTGCACGGCCGGCTCTTCGGCGAAGGCGAGTGTCGATCGGTCCTCGGTCAAGACGCGCCCGCCGTTCGAACGAACCAGGCTCTGGAAGCACCAATCTTTCGCAGTCTTGGTCAGGCAGTCGAGGTAGACGCCACCCTTACCGGTCTTTGACGTGATGGCGGCGGAAGCTGTGGCAACCTCGCTCCAGGTCTTGGGCGGTTTCGCCGGGTCGAGACCTGCCTGCTCGAAAAGACTTGCGTTGTAATAGAAAACGGGCGTGGAGAAGACGAAGGGGACACCGTAGGTCGTCCCTTTCCAGTCACCCAATGTGCGGGCAGTCGGCGCGTACGGGTACTTCTCGCCGTCGAAGTTCTTCTGTACGGCGTCGTGACCGACGAGTGTGTCGAGGGGTTTCGCGCCGAGCTGATGGATAGTGAAGTCGAGGTCGCTGAAGCCCAACTGGGCGACGTCGGGTGCGATGCCGGCGACGGTCTGGCTCTGGATGCTCGAGACAGTATCCGTGGCTGGATTCGGGCTGTTGCCTTGCGGCTTCTGTGCGATCACCGTGATGTTGGGATGTTGCTTGCCGAACTCGGCGATCAGCGCGTTGAAGGTGTCGGTCCAGGCACCGGCAAGTCCGTAGTTGTAGCTCTCGAACACAATCGACACCGGTTGGTCCGGTGCCAGTTCGGGTATCGGCGCCGACGGCAGGGCGGCTTCGGGCGTCGTACTGCCGAGGCCACCGCACGCGCTGAGAACCAGGGCACACGTCAGTAGTGTCCCCAATCCGGGCAGGGTCTTGTTCACGGCAATTGCTCCACTCTGTGAGGGTTGGTCGGCTTGGGTCGGTTGGATCAGTTGCTCGCGAAAGCGGCTGTCGCACAACGTTCTACTTGTGCACCGGCGGGCTGCCACGTCAGGCGATTCCCTGTGGCGCGATCGAAGAGATGAACGTCGGCGGGATCGACGCGAAACGTCGCCTGCTCGCCGGCAGCTACGCGAACCGGACGAGGTGCCCTGGCGCACAGGTTGTTCGGGCCTACCGCCACGTGGACGAGCTCCTCGCTACCCAGGTTTTCGACGGTGGTCACCACGCCCCGCACCTGCACCCTCGCGTCGTCGGCTGCCGACGTGAGGAGCTTCATCCTCTCCGGCCGAATCCCCGCGACGACGTCGCGGCCAACCGCCGAATCGGAGTCCGCCGAAATGTCCAGTGCCGCAAACACTCCGTCAGCGATCACGTATAGCTGGCCGGCACGATCGACAACCGTGGCGTCGAACAGATTCATCGGTGGTGCGCCGAGGAAGCTCGCCACGAACGTCGATGACGGAGTGTCGTACAGCTCGGTGGGAGTGCCCAACTGTTCGATGGATCCGCCGTTGAGCAGGGCAATTCGGGTAGCCATCGTCATCGCCTCGACCTGATCGTGCGTGACATAGAGGAACGTGGTGCCCAGTCGGCGATGTAACTCGATGAGCTCGGTGCGCGTTGCGCTGCGCAGTTTCGCGTCGAGGTTCGACAACGGCTCGTCCATGAGGAACGCGCCGGGTTCGCGAACCATTGCCCGCGCAAGCGCCACGCGCTGGCGTTGTCCGCCGGAGAGTTCGGCGGGACGGCGGTCCAGGAGTGCCGTGAGGTCCAATGCAGCCGCCACCTGCGAAATGCTCTGCGCAACAGCCTTCTTGGACAGCCGACGAGCACGCAACGGGAACCCGATGTTCTTCGCCACGCTCAGATGTGGATACAGCGCGTAACTCTGAAAGACCATCGCGAGGTCGCGTTGCCGTGGCGGGCGCTCTGTGATGTCGACACCGTCGAGCACGATGCGTCCGCTCGACGGCGACGTCAGTCCCGCAACCATGCGAAGCAGCGTCGACTTACCGCAGCCGCTCGGACCGAGCAGGACCATGAACTCGCCGTCGGCGATGTCGAGGGTCACGTCACGGACGGTGGGCGCACTGCCGAAAGTCTTCGACACCGCCTCGAGCTGAATTCGACTCACATGGGCTCCTCTCGTCAACGAACGCATCGACACGGCTCCGCGTCGATGCGTCTCATGCCAACACTCGGTCATGGCGGCACGGTGAACGCCACACCACGAGCAGGGACGCCCCCGGCAGTCCGCGCTCGTGTGACCTGCGACGATGGCGGTCGGGCGCATCTGCGATAACAACTGTCGATTGTCGAGGCGCCTGCAAGTGCACCGTCGGCGATAGCCAGTTCCGATCGAAGACTTTCGAAAAGTATTGAGCAGGAGCAACATCGGCTCCCGAGCCCTAATCTGTGCCGATGACGACGGACACTGGGCACGACGGAAGACGGGCAACTCTGCTAGTCGGGGTCTGTGCGGTGACCTTCGTCGTGTACCTCGATACAAGCATTACGCCGGTCGCGATACCGACGATCATCGAGCATCTGCATGGCGGTAGCACTGCGGCGCAGTGGATTCTCAACGCCTACACCTTGGCTTTCGCGTGTCTGCTTCTCACGGGCGGACTTCTCGGTGATCGTTTCGGAAATCGGCGAATACTGCTCACGGGCACAACGGCTTTCACCGCAGCCTCGGTGCTCTGCGCTGCCGCGCCGAGTATGGAAGCGTTGATTGTGGGTCGCGCGTTGCAGGGCATCTGTGCGGCCGCGATTGTGCCGCTTTCGGTTGCGGCGTTGACGATTCATTTTCCGGAGCCGCGCGAGCGGGCTCGGGCAATCGGCTTGTGGGGCGGAACCGCTGGGGTGGCCCTCGCGCTCGGCCCGCTGCTCGGCGGTGTCCTGGTGAGTACGGCGGGATGGCGCGTCCTGTTCTGGATCAACATTCCGATCTGCATTGCTGGATACCTCGCGCTGCGCTCATCGCTGGGGCGCACGGCGAACTCGAGCGGCAAAGGGCTCGATATCGTTGGTCAGGTTCTGTTCGTGCTGATGGGGTCCGGCGCGACGCTTGTGCTCATCGAGGGTCCGAATCGCGGCTGGACATCGACGTTCGTCGTCGGCGCCATTGTGCTGGCAGCGTCGACGTCGATCGCATTCGTCTGGTGGGAACGGCGAACGTCGAATCCGCTGTTGCCGCCGACGTTACTGCGGGTGCCGGAGGTGCTTGCAGCGTGCGCGGTGAACTTCCTCGGACTGTTCGGCCTATATGGGGTGATGTTCATACTGACGCTGTACCTGCAGGTCGAGCGGGGTCTGACGCCGATGGGTACGGGCCTGCGTTTTCTGCCTCTGTTCGGAATGCTCGGTATCGGCTCACTTGTCGCGTCGATGATCGTCCGACGGCTCGGGACGCGCTTGACGATGCTCACCGGTCTGGCGTGTATCTGTGTCGGGCTGAGCGGGCTGGTTTCGATCCCGCTCGGGGCGCCGTTCGCCGTGTACGGCCTCGCGTTGGGCCTGCTGGGGATCGGGATCCCGCTCTCCGGCGGCGTTGTCGCTATTCAGGCGATGATGGGCGCCGTCCCACGTTCATCGGTCGGCGCCGCGTCGGGTGCGATGAACACCTTCCGCCAGTTCGGGGCGGTGTTCGGAGTTGCTGTGGCTGCGATCGCCTCGCCGCGGGTCGGGGATGCCGTCACGTACATGCACGTCACGTTCCTCATCGCCGCGGCGGGCGCCGCAGTTGGAGCGATTCTTACAGCAATCGTGTTGCGCCCGAACAGATCACCGGGTGCTCATTCGGGCAATGCGCCCGAATTGATCCATGCCGAGACGGCCTGACCGATGACCGCCGAATCCTTGATCCATTCGAAGTGATCGCGATGGACCACGGACGATCCGTCGGCGATGTGCCAGCGGCTCACCTGGGCGGACGGCATCTTCGCTGCCAAGAAGTCGACGTTCGACTTGGGGCCGAGGAGGTCGTCCGCCAGCGAGATCAACAACACCGGAAGGCTCAGCTCGGCTAGAAGTCGATCGTAGTTTCGGGTCGTGCCCTTCGGCCGGTAACGGCTGGTGAGTGAGTGACGGGACCAGTCGACCATCACGCCGCCGGCCATTGCGCCCGGGATCAGCACTCCGCCAGGCCAGTAACCCTTGATTCGGGAAACGAGGCCGATCCACTGAATGTGGGTGAGCGCCTCGACCCACCGGCGCGGGCCGAACGCACGCCAAAACACCGTTCCGGTGCCGATGACGGTCACACTGGCGACCCGGTGCGGCTCGGCCGCCGAGTACAGAAGCGACAACTGGCCACCCAGGCTGTGGCCGAACAGGTGCAGATCCGACTCCGGGAATCGATCCCGGATGGCCGCAGTGATGGCGGGCAGGTCGATCTCTAGCATTTCCCGATAGCCGAAGTCGGCGCCGTCGCGCAAGGCTGGAGTGCTCTCGCCCTGCGCTCGCAGATCGCAGGTGACCACGGACAAGCCCTGCGCACGAAGAGCTTTGGTCAGATGCAGATAGTGTTTGGCCTTCATCACCATCGCCGGCAGGATCAACACCACAGGGGCGCCGCTCTGGTCGGCGGGCAAAACGCGCGCGGTGAACGTCGTGCCGTAGACGGTGGCGATGTCGATCGATTCGAGGCGTGAATATTCCGAAGGTGCGCGAACGGGGGAGTTGGTTGTCATCGGTTCGCCCGCATGACCACGTCACACACGTAGTCGAAGGTAAACTTGGCAACTACGATGTCACTGTCGTTGAGCAGCAACGCTTTTCCTGACAACTCGAATCGCTGATCGCGATCCGCAGCGAGGACCTCACGCATTTCCCGCTCGTCGAGGGTGGCCACGGCCCGGATACGGCCGATCGCAGGTTTGCGATACGAGGCGGCGCCGGCACGCAACACAAGCCGCTCGACGACGTACAGCCGCGTCGCAGCGGCGCCGACGAATGCTGCCGCGCCCGCGATGTCCGCGGCTGTGAACAATGCCCCGGCATGCACAGTGTTCATGTGGTTCGTCATGTGCGCGGTGTCGGGGATTTCGACGACTGCGCGATCGGGACCGATCTCGGTGATGATCGTGCCGACGTGATTTCCGAACGGCACCATCGCGTTGGAGACCGATCTGAGGTGTTCGTAGTCGGGGTTCGAGTAGTCGAGGTCGCCGTATACGGCGGAAAAGCCCTCGTTCGTGTGTTGAGTCGCCTGTGCGGTCATGATTGTCTCTCGTTCGCTTGGGTTCGGTTGGGTGGGTTCAGCGGTAGGGGCGCAGTACACGTTTGGCGATGGACCAGCGAAGTACCTCCGACGGTCCCTCGTAGATCCGGAAGGCGCGGGCTTCGACAAGGAACCGTGCAACGAGGTGGTCCTCGCATACGCCCAAGCCGCCGTGAAGCTGTACGGCACGGTCCAGTACTCGCCACACCGCTTCCGAGACAAAAATTTTCGCGATCGATGCGGCGTTCCGTGCGTCCGACGACGATGCGCCCTGTGCGTCGATCAGTTCCGCAGCGGTGCGGATGAGCGCCCGCGAGGCGGCGATGTCGATTTCGTTGTCCGCGATAAGGCCTTGAGCCATTCCGTGATCGGCGATAGGGACCCCGAAGGACGCCCGACCGACGATGTGCGTTGCCGTGAGCTCCTGAGCCCGGACGGCAAGCCCGAGCCAATTCATGCAGAACAGCAGTCGCGAGGGTGCGAGCCGGACCTGTGCGTATTCCATGCCACGACCAACCTCCCCGAGGACGGCGTCGTCGGGCACCTCACAATTTACGAAGTCGACTTCGCAATGCCCTCCCGGCACGCTGCGGTCGAGCGTCGGCATGCGGCGTCCGACCTGCAGTCCCGGGTTGTCCTGGTCAACGAGGAACATCGTCGGGCCGGCTGTAGTCGACGCGACGCAGATGGTGAATCCAGCGCCGACGGCGCCGGTCGTAAAGTGCTTGGCGCCGTTGATGACCCAACCGCTGTCCGTCTTCTCGGCAGTCGTGTTGAGCATCGAGGGGTCCGATCCTGCGCCGGGCGCCGGTTCGGTCATTGCAATGCACGACCGGATCTCTCCGGCCGCAAGCGGGGCGAGGTAGCGTTCCTGCTGCTCCGGTGTCGCCGCGTGCGTGAGCAGATGAATATTGCCGTCGTCGGGCGCTGAACCGTTGACCGCGAGGGGCCCCAGCAGGCTCGCGCCGGCGGCTTCGAGTACGCGTGCCTGTGCGCGCGTATCGAGTCCGAGGCCACCGTGGCGGACCTCGGAGAGTGGTCCGAACACCCCGGCTTCCTTCGCCTTCTTCTGCAGGTCCCGGCGTAATGAGTCGTCGACCAGGCGTCCGTCGACGATCACCTCACGCTCGACGGGGATGACGTGGTCGCGGATGAAGGTGGACGTCGTGTCGATCAAGGTCTCGAGAGGGGTCATGAACGCATCTCACTTCCAGTTGGCGGCGAATCTGCTCGACCCCGCCAGTTTCGTGCCGCGCGCGGGCAGAGGGACCGCGTCATAGCCAAAGTCGATCGCGCGAATCGTTCTGCATCCGACGGCGCGCACCGGCTGTCCACGTCGGCGAGGCTGGAACGCACCGACTAGAAGACCGTCAGGAGCGCGCATGCTGTTGGAGAACGGGTTCTTCACCGTTGACGTCGTCGGACGCCGATTCGAGACCCCAGACGTGGTGTCCCTCCAACTGGCGCTGCCGGATGGTGGTGCGCTGCCCGCGTGGACGCCGGGTGCGCACATCGATATTGCGGTGGGGGATGCGGGCGTGCGCCAGTACTCCCTCAACGGAGATCCGAACGATCGCCGACACTGGCGCGTGGGGGTGCTGCTCGAACGTGGCGGCCGCGGCGGGTCACAACATCTGCATCGTGAAGCCGTGCTGGGTAGCTCGGTGACAATATCGCTGCCACGCAACAATTTCCCGCTGGTCGCGAGTGCATCCTACTGTTTCGTCGCCGGTGGGATCGGTATCACACCGCTGCTGCCGATGATCGCGTCCGCCGAGGCGGCCGGCGCCGACTGGACCCTGCACTACGGTGGACGATCGCTTGAACAGATGGCGTACCGAGCGGACCTTGCGAAATATGATGCGCGCGTAGTGATCCTGCCGCAGGACGAATTCGGTTTGTTGCCCTTACAGGCGATTTTCGAAGGCAGACAGGCGAATACGAGCATCTACTGCTGCGGACCGGAACCCTTGCTCGAGGCTGCGGAAGCCGCTCATGTCGATGGCACGCTCCACGTCGAGCGATTCGCACCGCGGGCACAGGCGGAGGTCGGAATCGACGACGAATTCGAGGTGCAGATCGCAAGTACCGGCGAACGAATTCGGGTCGGCGCCGAGCAGTCGATCGTAGAGGCGCTCGAAGACTCGGGAATCACGATCGCGACATCGTGCAGGGAGGGTACCTGCGCGAGTTGTGAGACCGGAGTGTTGGACGGTCAAGTAATCCATCGAGATTCGGTACTTTCCGAAGCGGAGCGCGAAAAGGGCTCGTCGATCATGCTGTGCGTCTCGCGTGCGCAGTCGGGTGTCCTGGTGCTCGACCTCTGAGTCAAAGCTGTTATTCAAACAGGGCCTGCGGTATCGACATGCGGACAATACCGAGACGATGGTTCATGTTCACCGACAGTTACGTGGCCGCCGATAGCCTTTTGTTTTCTAGCTATCCGGGAGTAACCGTGGAGTTCAGACATCTCGTCTCATTCATCACGATTGCCGAGGAACTGCATTTCGGCAGGGCAGCAGTCCGGCTCCATCTCACTCAACCGTCGCTGAGCGCACAACTGCAGAAACTCGAGAAATCGCTCGGAGTGCAGCTGGTCGCCCGGAACTCACACCAAGTCAGTCTTACCTCGGCGGGTATGGAGTTCGAGGGGCAGGCGCGCCTCATCGTTCGGCAGGTCGACAAGGCAACACAGATGGCGAAGTCCACGGCCGCCGGTCGGTCGGGGACCCTGAATATCGGTTACAACTTTCCCGCCAGTCGTCACGTACTTCCCTACGCGTTGGCGAAAATGAGCACGGACCATCCGGACGTTGTGGTCTCGCTGTGGGAAAAACGTACTGGCCCTCAGCTGGCAGGCCTCGCCGATGGCACGCTCGACATCGCTCTGGTGTACGGGTATCCAAATTCTGCGGACTACCGGCACAGGCGCGTATTGCGGAAGGTGCCCCTTGTCGCTGTGGTGGGGAAAGGGCACAGCTGGGCGGTGCGGTCGGGGGTTCCTTTTGCCGAGCTGGCGACCGAGTCCTGTGTGATGTTCGCCCGGGAGCAGTGCCCGGCGATGTACGACTCGATCTTCGCTGCGGCCGCGGACAGCAACATCTCCTTGACCGTCGGGCAGATGGCGGACGATCCGGGCGCGACATCGCACGTTGTGTCGGTCAAACCGCTGGTTGGTTTCGCGTCACTGCCGCGGGCGGTGTCAGTGGGCATGGGCACTGTTGGGGCGAACTCCGTCGCTGTGAAGCTCTTCGACCCCGTTCCGACGATCGACCTATATGCGGTATGGCGCACCGCCGAGGCCAATGCCACCGTCCACTCTTTCCTCGACTGTATCGAGCCTTCGGATCAGGGTAAGAACAACACCTGATCGGTCAGCTGAGTCCGCACCGGTCTGCCTCCGTGCTGGAGGTGGACCGGTGCGGACTTTGTGCTGCCGGCGATTACTTTGCCGGCACGAACGGTTGGTTGATGGTGGTGAAGTACTGGGCTCCTGCGGCGATGGCAATTGGGGCACCGACGAAGATCGCTCCCGCGAGGGCTCCCAGCGGGCCCAGGGCGAGCGCACCGACAACGCAGCCTGCGAGGGGCCCGGCGCCGAAGATGGTGAGAAGCGCGGCGGTTGCGGCCAGTCCCGCGAGCGCACCGACGACGCACCCGCCACCAGCGCCTACCACGGCGCCTGTGAGTGTGCCGATCGCGGCACCCATCGAAATCGTCGTCGTCATCCGCGACCACGCAGCAACCTCGCGCTCGTACGGCGTCTTCCACGGCGCCTGGTTCTCGAACGGCATCGCGGCCGGGTGGTACCACGCGCGGGACACGTCGATCGACGGCGTCAGAGTTGCCGTGTTGCCCGAAATCTGAGCGTCGATCGGAAACGCGATGTCGTCGACGTAGTACTCCAGTGGTGCGCCGGCAAGGATCTCACCGGAGGCGGCGCGGATCTGGAACTGGCCGTTCTGGACTGTGAGAGTGCCCGCATCGGTGGTGATGATGGCGGCGTCACCGACCTGGTTGGCTTTGTAGTTGACGTGCGGGGCGAGATCGACGTTGATGGTGTCGGTGATTGCAGGAGGCGACGTCGGGGCGGCGTACGAGGTGCCTCCAGCGACGCCCAAGGCGGCGATGGTCAGTGCCGATACAGCGGCAAGTCTCGTCATCTTCATGGTCTCGCGATGTCCTTTTCGGTGTGTTGTCCGGGGCTGGGTCCTCAGGCGCAGGCGCAAGGCAGTGCCGCAGACAAGGTGGGAGCTTCGACGGGGATGCGTCTCGTAATTGGCTGGCGAAGGCACGACCAGTTGTGTCCCGTTTCGGCGGTTGTCGTGCCGTTCGACGCGCCTAGTCTTGCGCCCTACGTACAGGAGGGAGCCGCTCAATAGCCAACGCCGATCGTGCGAATCGAGGGCGTCGACGAAGGGATCGGAATCCGCTGCATTGCCCATCGGTGTGCCGCGTGATATCCGTCGAACAGGTTGTTGGGGACGGGCGTGTTGCTGACGTGTTCGACACCAGCGCTGTGGCGGGTGATCCGGCGTGAGGCTAACTCGTCCGCAAAGCTGTTGCACCGCAACAGGTGCTACCGCTGTGCCCGTGCGTGCCGCACTGATGGGAGCGTGTGCAAATGTCGCTCAGCCTGGACTTGTCGCCATAGGTGGTGCCACCGCCGTACTGATCGGCTCGACTGCACCGAACTCGATGACAGCATGGAAGCCGGCGGCGATACATGCGACCAAGTCGGGCAGATCCGGCACGGCAGCGGCATCAGCGTTGACCCCGATAAAACATGTTCCGGCGTGCGACATCAGCGCAATATTGAATGCGGCGCCCAAGGTAGGGCCGAATGCGTAGTACCGCAGTACCTCCGCACCTGCAAGATAAAGGGGAACCGGAGAACCTGGCACGTTGGTCGCAACGAAGTCGACATGCTTGAGCATGTCCGCCAGGACACTCGCTGGCAGTAGGTTCAGCGTCCCCGCGATGGCGCTGGACAGACCCACGGCGGGCTCCCGGCGGCTGCTTTCGATGGTCGCCCCGACTTGACGCATCAATTCTGGCTCGTCACCGACATCGACAGGAACCTCGCAGCGGGCCAGGGTGATCCGATTGCCGCCTATGGGATCGGCATCGGTCCGGAGGCTGATGGGGACACAGACGCGAAGTTTCTGCGGCGTCGAATCGTGATGCTCGTGGTAGGAGCGTAGGCCTATCAACACGGCGGAAAGAAAAGCACTGTTCAGGGTGCTTCCGCACGCGGATGCGGCGCTTCGGAGTGATTCCAGCGGAACATCGAGTACCGCGAGATTGCGACCGGTACTTCGGCCGGTCATCAGTGGCGAGAGCGTGTCGGGAATAGGTCGAACAAACCGCGCTACGGACGTCACAAGATCGGCGGCATCGCGTACTGCTGCGATGGGGTTTCGCACCGTGCGCCACGCTGTCGGCAGAATCGCCGACGCACCGCTGAGCGCCATAGCGGTACCCACGGACCAATTCCAACCCAGTGCGTCGACTACCTGGTGAACTACAGCCGGCTGCTCGAGTTCTGGCAATGGGCCTCTGTCGGTGCCGTCGCGGACGAAATCGAGGATATTACTGGCGATCTGCATTCCTCCGATGCCGTCGGTCAGGGAATGGTGCAGTTTGAGGACGAGTGCGCTCTTACCGCCTTCGAGCCCGCCGAGCAGTGTGAATTCCCACAGCGGTCGATCTTTGTCGAACGCACTCATCGCCGCCGTCCGAGCGAATTCCAGTACAGCCGAAATGTCACCCGGTGGTGGCGAATACACGTGGCGAAGGTGCCAGGAAAGATCGAAATCCGGATCCACCGACCAGCGAGGGGGTGCCAGTCCGAGAGGCGCCGCGACGAGTTTCTCGCGAAACTTCGACACGACACGTGTGCCGCGTTCCATCGTGGCTACGAGGCGATCCCAATCTGGATCGGTATCCAAGATCACGACAGAGATAATTGTCGACCGAAGAACGGGGTCTTGCTCCAGGTTCAACGAGAAGAGGTCCGACTGTGTCATGTGCGCTTGCCGCGAATCCGCCATTAGTCCACCCGCTTGATTATTGGTTATCGGTTGATCATCCGAAGGCTGGGCCGAAAGCGGCAGGGCCGCAAGACACAGCAATACGGGACATTCGGCAGGTTGGGCGCGTCCCATCGACCCTGTGTCCATGCGAGAGATCAGCGCAGATTCGAGGTTATGGAATTCGTACGCAATATTGCCCAACTTCGGCTTACCGATGCTGTCGAGGCAGGCGGTAAGGGAGCAAATCTCGGCGAGCTGGTAGCGGCGAAGCTCCCGGTGCCACCCGGGTTCGTGATTCTTCGCGCTGGGTTCACCGAATCGATGCGGGCGGGTGGCGTGGACGACGAGCTCGCGGCTGGCCATCGCGAGGCGATGGCTGTCGGTGGCGAACAACGCTTGGCCGAGCTCTGTGAACGCTTGCGCGAGCTCGTGAACAAAGCGGGGGTG
>JBBSKP010000036.1:0-29049 GCA_038256175.1 Mycobacteriales bacterium | reverse complement strand
CGGGCATCGATGCCGGGGCCGCATAGCCAGCGGGAACCCGTGGAGAGCCGGATGCGTGGAGACGCGCACGTCCGGTTCGGAGGGCGGGCCAGGGAAACGGGCCGGGAGCAATCCCGGAACCGCGCCCTGGCTCGACCCACCCTCACCAACATGGGACAAATGCAATCCCCAGCGTGCTGACCTCGCTCGACGAAAGGGATCCGGTGACAGCCCAATTCGAGTCCGTCGATCAGTACGTCAGTTCGTTTCCCGAGGAGGTCCGAGTCGTTCTCGAGCGAGTCCGGCTGACGATCCGAAACGCGGCACCGGACCTGGATGAGAAGATCTCCTATCAGATTCCGACCATGACGCTAGGCGGCAAGAGCGTCGTGCACTTCGCCGGTTGGAAACGTCACATCAGCGTGTATCCATTGCCCGCAGCGGACGCGGCCTTCGAGCGCGAGCTCGCCGAATACGTCGCAGGCAAAGGGACGCTCAAGTTTCCGCTCGACAAGCCCATCCCGTACGACATCATCGAAAAGGTCGTCCTACTGCTCGTCGAACAACGCGCGAATCGCTAATCCGGCCTGTCCACCATCGCCACCAACTTCTGGGGCGCGAGCAGGCAATAGCTTTCGGTGAGCAGTTCGGCGACTTCGCCCCAGTCGACGTGCGAATCGAACACCATCCCAACGACGTTGGGACCCCATGGCGGACGGAAGAACGGGTGTCCGGTTCCGGCCAGCGCTTCGATCTCGAGATCGGGCGATTGGAATGTCAGGACGTTCGTCCGTCCGTCAGTCGACGCCGCCCTCGCATACGCCGGGGGCCACCCTTCCGAAACGCCAACTACGTGCGCGAAAGTGCGCTTGCGTATGCGCCATCGCGTCCCGACCCACGCCTGCTCCTCGTACGCCTCAGGCAGGCTTAGGCACACCGATCGAAGCCGAGCGACGACCTCCGGCGATATGTCGGGATGCTCCTTCACCTGCTGATCATAAGCCTCGAGGCGCGAATTCCGACGCTGGGGTTCACGCATTGGCCAATCATTTAGACGGCGAGTTAATGCCGGTCGCTTACCAGGATATTGTCTCATTTCTGTATCGACTTTGGCGGTTTCTTCGACTCATCCGAAAACAAACCTGCGCCCCGCTCAATGGTGCTTATCATTACGAATGCCGCTTTATCAGCGCCATATTCCGCGATCCAATCGCCCCGCGTCGATATCGACGAAACTGCTTGCAGCACTTGCAACTCTGGTGTCTTGCGACTGTCAGCCGCCTGGCACACGCGCACATTGCCGTTTTAGGCCCACATTTGTGCAACGTCGCCGATCTGCGCCTTGATTAGTTATTACTTTGTTGGGCTATGGTGTCCCAATGCTTCGAGATGCTGAGGGGCACGCTCTCGCTGGCGCGTCCATTTTCGGTTCATTTATCCGCACTACAAAGGTCGCTTTCGCCACGGTCTTATGCGCTTTCTTGGCTTTGACACTAGTGTCGCGTGTTGTTGATTGATTTACGTTTGATTTTTCCGAGTAACTGGTCGGCGGTTTTGGTCCACTTGAACGGCTTGGCGCGTTCGTTGTAGTTGTCGATGTAGGCGCGGATCGCGGCTTCGAGGTCGGCGACGTCGGTGTAGGTGCCGCGACGGATGGCTTGGCGGGTGATGATGCCGAAGAAGATTTCGACCATGTTGAGCCACGAGCAGCTCGTCGGGGTGAAGTGCAACGTGACCCGGGGGTTCTTTTCGAGCCAGCGTGCGATGTTGTCGTGCCTGTGGGTGGCGTAGTTGTCGCAGATGACGTGCAGTTCGACCCGAGGGTGGGCTTTGGCAACCAGTTTCAGGAAGGCGAGGAATTCGGCGTTGGTGTGGCGCGGGTAGCAGGCGTCGGCGGTGACCTTGCCGGTCGCGATCTCGAGCGCGGCGAACAGGCTGGTGGTGCCGTGACGAATGTAGTCGTGGGTTTGTTGTTCCGGAATCCCTTGCCGCAGCGGCAGAATCGGCTGGGTCCGGTCCAGTGCCTGAATCTGGGACTTCTCGTCCACGCTGATGACAACGGCACCGGCGGGCGGGTCCAGATACAAGCCGACGACGTCGCGCAACTTCGCTTCCAACTCCGGGTCGGTGGAGAATTTGAACGTTTCGACCCGATGTGGCTGGATGTTCCATTTGCGCCAGATCCGCGCGACCGAGGCGAACGAGATCCCCAGCCGGTCGGCCATCAGCCGCGTCGACCAGTGCGTGACACCGAGATGCTGCGGGGGTTTACCCTTGTCCGCCAACGTTTCCGCCAGCACCGCCACCTCGTCGATCACCGGCTCACGTCCCGGTCGCGGCTCGTCGTCGAGTCCGTCGATCCCGAGTTCGCTGTAACGGTCGCGCCATTTGAGAACGGTCGGACGCGACGTGCTCGTCCGCTCCGCGATGTCGGTGTTGGCCACCCCGTCGGCGGCCAACAACACGATCCGCGCCCGATTCGCCACGCCCGAGCGCACACTCGTCGCCCGCGTCAACGCCTCCAGGCGCGACCTGTCACCTTCACGCAATTGCAATGGCTGGGCCACGTACATGCATGAATTGTCCCAAAAATTAAACGTAAAGTCTTCACCGACACGCGACACTAGGCGTCGCGGTCAGCGGTGGGTCCGTGAAGCCCCGCAAGATCGGACTGGGATTGCACTCAGGTCCAGATGTACCGGAGTGAGTGGTCCCCCATCGCGGTCAGCGGAGTCAGGGACCACTTCCTCCGGCTGCCAAAGTCCCCACAACGAAGGACCTTCGGCCGGTGTTTGAGGGACTTTCGGGGATGTGCGGGGACCGGTGCTGCACCCGAGAATCGTCATCGCGGGACAAACGCGAAACGACGAGAGGGCGCATGTGGGCGGGTTGACCGAGGCGCGCCAGCTGCAACCGCTGACGACCCGGGAGTGCCTGCAGCGCCTGACGACGGTGTCGTTCGGTCGCGTTGCCTTCTCGATGCATGCGCTACCCGCGATCCGACCGGTCAATCACATCATCGACGGCGACATGGTCGTCATTCGAACTCACCTTGGAGCAGCGGTGTCATCGGCAGTGGGTCAAGTCGTCGCCTATCAAGCCGACGCGATCGACGATGCCGATCACCTCGGATGGAGCGTCGTCGCCACAGGCATAGCGCACACCGTTACCGACCCTGCCGAGCTGACCCGACTTCAGCCGATGCTGCGCCCCTGGATCGACGGCCAGCGCGATCACGTCATCAAGATCGAGCCACAGATTGTCAACGGCTACCAGTTGATAAGGAATGGATAGATATGCCGAGGAAACTCACCCAGTCCGAATTGCTCACCGAGCTCGCGCCGACAGCGGAGGAAAATCTGAATCGGCATCTGGCGGTCGCAAAGGACTGGCACCCACACGATTACGTGCCGTGGGACGAGGGCCGCAACTTCGCCGCCCTCGGTGGCATCGATTGGGACCCCGAGCAGTCGCAGCTGGACGAGGTGGCCAAGGCCGCGATGATCACGAATCTCCTTACGGAGGACAACCTTCCGTCGTATCACCGCGAGATCGCCGACAACTTCTCGAGGGACGGCGCGTGGGGAACGTGGGTCGGGCGGTGGACGGCAGAGGAGAACAAGCACAGCGTCGTCATGCGTGACTACCTCGTCGTCACCCGCAGCGTCGATCCCGTGGCTCTGGAAGAAGCCCGAATGATCCACATGACAAACGGATTCGCCGCACCGACCGCACACGGCGACGGCTTTCTGTTCTCGGTCGCATACGTGTCCTTCCAGGAACTGGCCACGCGAGTCTCGCACCGCAACACCGGACTGGCCTGCCACGATCCGATCGCCGACCGCATGCTGCAACGTGTTGCCGCCGACGAGAACCTCCATATGCTGTTCTACCGCAACATATGTGAGGCTGCACTCGCGATCGCGCCCGATCAGGCCATCGAAGCGATCGACTTGATAGTCCAGAACTTTCGGATGCCCGGCGCTGGAATGCCGAACTTCCGTCGCAACGGTGTGCTGATGGCCAAGCACGGCATCTACGACTTACGTCAGCACCTCGACGAGGTGTTGTGGCCGGTACTCCGGAAATGGAAGATCTTCGAGCGCAACGATTTCACTGCCGCCGGCGACCAGACCCGCGACGGCTTGGCGAAGTTCCTCTCCGAACTCGAAACGAAGGCCGTCCGGTTCGAGGAGCAACGCGACCGGCTACTTGCCCGCGAGGCCTCGAAGCGCGATCACGCTCTCGTGTAGGGACTTTGGTCACTTGGTTCGGTGGCCTTCGACGGTAGGCCGCAGCGCTGGCCCAGGCCAGGCTGTTGCTCCGCGGCAATCCAGTGTCGCCGGATACATGGCTGTGCCAATGGAGAGAGAGGCATCGGCGTGCTACAGACGCATCTTGATCACAGCGCTGGATATTATTGCAGTGCAGCCTCTTTGAGCAGCACGGTCGACTAACATGCACAAGCCATCCGTAAACCGGCGCGGAGCCTTGACTCAAGACGCGTTGTTCGACGCAGTCGCAGGACTGGTGATAGCCGGCCCTGCCAACGCCGTCGACACCGACACCGACACCGACACGATTCTCGGAATCGCGGGCGTGTCCAAGCGATCGTTCGACTACCACTTCACGTCGACAGACGACCTGGCGACTCGTCTGATCGGCGTCGAGTTCGAGCGGGCCTTCGACCAGGTTCGTACTCGGTGGACAGCATTAGACCCGGCTGTCGAAGCGGTCATCGGGTTGGTCTTCGAGGCAAGTTTCTACATGCTCGAACAACCACGGTTTCGCGCTGCGGTGCTCCTGCATTCGAGGATGAGTCCGGCGTCCGGCAATCCGCCACAAGAGGTATCACGTTGGCGCGCGGCCCTGACGACGCTGCTCGAGCAGGCGAAAGCCGAAGGCGACATCCGGGGCGACATCAACGTAGGCGGGTTCGGAACACATATCCTTCGTGCCTGGCTCGGCATGCAGAGCGCTGCCGATCCCCACGCAACCCACACCGAACTCATCGACCGGACAGCGGTATTGCTGCGGAACACCCTCGGACAGGCAGTCGTTCCCGATCGTGTTGCCTACCTAGACACTTACATCACCAGATATATGGACCGTCACAGCGATTCGATGCGAGGAGTGATCTTGTGAAGCATTAGCCCCGCTCAGCGGGGTTAATGCTTCACAAGCCGCGAGGATCCCAGTTCGACCTCTGCGGCACCTACTCGAACCGCGGAGCGAATGGTCCCCCCCACCCCCGCCAGCGGAGTGAAGGGACCATCGACTCCCGTTAACCGGAGGCGCGCTTGCTACGCCTCCGCGAGCCGGCCGATTTCGTGACCACGGGCGGCGCGACTGTCTCGGTGCTGTACTGGTAGTTGTCGAGGTTGTAGAACTTGTTGTGGAACGTCATCTCACCGAGACCACTTGGCCGGAACGGCGAGTCTCCGTGGTTGTCGATGTAGTACGTGTTCGATGTGGCACAGGCGGGTGAGAGCCACAGGTGATTCGTATTCCGCATGCGCATCTTCTGGTGGTACTTGTTGTGCACGTCGGGCTTGACTTCACAGGTGGTCGCGGCGCGCCGCTTGGTCTCGGCAATAGCGCGAGCTGCGTGCGCCGACGTTGCTTCCACCAACCAGTGGTAGGGCCCGAACACGTAGCCGTACGGCCCGAGGATCGTGAACATGTTGGGGTAATCCGGAATCGACGCGCCCTGGTAGGCCTGGTACCCGTTCTCGAGGAAGAAGGCCTTCAAGTCTTTGCCGCGACGGCCGGTGACAGGGAAGCCCGGCATCGAGTCCCAGATGCTGAATCCCGTAGCGCACACCAGTGCGTCGACTTCATGCTCGACGCCGTCCGCGGTGACCAGGCCCTTCTCGGTGATTCGCTCGATGGACTCGGTTACCAAGCTGACGTTCGGCCGGTTGTACGTCGTCAAGTACTGCGCCGACATCGACGGTCGCTTGCAGCCGAAACCGTAGTACGGCATGAGCTTTTCGCGCGTCTCCGGATCATCTATCTGCGTGCGCATCCACCGGCGAACACCCTTGGCCATCGCCATGGATGCCGCTTCGACGTACTTGGACGGCAACTTGTAGAGCGCGTCCGGGGTGTAGGCCGTGCCGACGTCCATCAGGACCCGGATGCCCCGCGCTACTCCCGGGAATCCGAAGAATGCACGCAAGAACCAGTTGTACTTGAGGTCTGCTTTCGGCAACACGTAGATCGGAGTGCGCTGAAACACGCTGAGGTGCCCCACCTCCGGCGCGATCGCGGGCACCAACTGCAATGACGTTGCGCCCGTTCCGATCACGGCGACTCGCTTGCCCTTGATGTCAAAGTCGTTGTCCCACAACGCGGTATGCATCAGCTTGCCCTTGTAGCTGTCCAACCCCGCGATCTCAGGCATCTTCGGCTGTTCGAGACCGCCACAGGCGTTGATCACGAACCGCGCTGTGATCACCTCACCGCCGTCGAGGAGTATCCGCCACAAGTTGTGTGCCTCGTCGAACTCGTTGCTCGCGACCGTCGTGTTCAGACGCAGCCGCTGGCGCAAGTTGTACTTGTCCACCATCTCGTTGGCGTACTCCTCGAGCTCGGCGCCGGGAGTGAACAAGCTCGACCACGACGTCTTCTGTTCGTAGGAGAAGCTGTAGATGAAGGTAGGGATGTCGACGGCGACGCCGGGGTACTTGTTCGCATGCCAGGTGCCGCCAACGGCGCCCCACTTCTCGATCATGATGAAGTCGGAGATGCCCTTGCGTTGCAGTTCGACGCCGGCGCCGATTCCACCGAAACCGGCTCCGATGATCACCACCTCATAATCTGGGGTGACTGCTTCGTCGGTTAGCGCCACTGTCGTCATTCGTTTCGATCCTTCGTCGTAGTTGCTGTTTCGAAACCGGAACTGCCAGTATCGGGTACACCTGGTAGCAGTCTGTGATCTGCGCCGCAAAAAGTCAACCTTGCTTGTTTCGGCGACGCCGAACGAGTGCCCGGTGTCTTCCACGCGCGGGGAGCAGTATCGTCACGTTTGCACGTGCGCAGGTGAGACCAATGGAGGTCCGATGGTTCCGACGATGGCTGCAGTTGCCGGTCCGTATGCAGCGGGACCACCGGCTGATGCACTGATTGTCGAGATTCCGTCGCTCGAGGCTCGAGGCCTTGCCGAACTATGGCGCAGCGTGATCATCTATGCCGCGTTCACGATCCACATCGCATTCGCGCTGCTCGTGTGGCTAGTACACCGTCGTGGCCGGAGCTGGCAGACAGCCGCCTCACAGGGCGCCGTACACGCATTCGAGTACCTCGGTCCGACGTTCGTAAAAATCGGACAGCTAATAGCGTCGTCGCCGGGCCTGTTCCCTCTCCCGCTCGCCGATGCGTGCCTGCGCTGCCTCGACGACGTACCGCATTTCTCGGCCAAGCAGGTCCACAAAATTCTCGCCGCCGACTTGGGACGGCCGACCTCCGAGCTTTTCGCCGAGTTCGACGATGAACCGCTGTCCGCCGCCTCGATTGCTCAGGTCCATGCGTGCGTACTCCACGATGGCCGGGAGGCTGTGCTGAAGGTGCAGCGACCGGATATCCGGAAGCGAATGACAGTCGATCTCCGCATCGCACACCGATTGGCTCGGATACTCGAACGCCACTTCCAGGTATTTGTCATAGCGAATGCGACGGGCGTGATCGAGGATTTGCACGCAAACACGTTCGCCGAACTGAATTCCGCCGTGGAAGCACACCGGCAAGAGCGATTCCGTGAATCGATCGGCGCCTTCGGCGACAACAAGTGGGTCACCGCGCCGGCGGTGTACTGGGATTACTGCGGTCCGCATGTGATCTGCATGGAGCGAATGCATGGGATTCCACTCGACGATTTCGAAGGACTCCGCAACAGCGGCGCCGACGGCGAGCTGACCCTCCGCCGGGCCGTCAAGGCCTGGATCGAAGCAATCACCGTGCACGGCCCGTTCCATGGCGACGTCCACGCCGGCAACATCTGGCTTCTCGAGGACGGGCGAATCGCGTTCTTGGATTTCGGAATCGTGGGCGAATTGACCGCGCCCTGGCGGGCCTTCCTGCGCGATATCTTCTACAGCACCACCGTGAACGAGGACTACGCGGCGATCGCACGAGACCTGCGCGAACTCGGCATTCTGAGCACCGAAGCCAGCGACGACCAAAATGTCGCTGTAGCACTCCAACTGCTTGTCGGTCCGACTATCGACTCAGACCTGAGCCAGCTCGGCCTCGGCCAGATGCTCAAATCCGTCATGCAGCTTGGCCGAGAACACGCCGGAACCAATCCGCCCGAGATGATTCTCGCTGCGAAACAGCTGGCGTACTTCGAACGCTACGCGAAGGAACTTGCCCCGAATTGGATACTTGGCAAGGATTTGTTCTTGCTGCGCAACGTGTTTCCCGAAGAGATCGCGCGTAGGGCCGCAGAGCTGGACTTCCTGCTACCCGCAGATTGATCGACGACGCCGATTGGTTGACTTCCACACTGCGCCGATTCTAAGGATACCGGCAGTACTGGGTACTCAAGCGATAGCTCCATGGAGCGAGTGGTCCCCTCACCGGCGCGAGCGGAGTGAGGGGACCGTTGACTCCGTCGCAAGCAGATCATATCGACCAGGCGAGCCGGAATCGATCGGCGAGCGCTTCGGCGGTCTCGTCGCCATAGACCATCTGCTCGTGCCGCCGGGTCGCGACCGTCGTGTCCACGACGGCATCGCCGAGTAGCTTGCGAGTCAGGTCGGCTGTATCGAGTGCGTCGACAATCGTGGCGAAGTCCGAAGGAAGCAGCAACAGACCGGCTTCGTTTCGTTGCTGCTCAGTCCATTTCGACGGATCGTCCGGAACTTCGATTGGTAGTGGGGCCGCAGTGATGATGCCGTCGAGCGCGATCGCAAGGATGGCCGCGGACGCCGCGTACACATTCGCAGAAGGATCGATGGCCTTGACCTCGAGGTTCGCGCCGTGCGGGTTGCTCGGACCGCCCTGCAAGAACCGGACTGCGGCCTCCCGGTTCTCCAACCCCCAACACAGATGAGCTCCCGACCACAGTCCCGGCGCCAAGCGGACACCGGAAAGGATCGAGCCGGTTAGGATGCCCTGGATAGCGGGAAGGCCGCCAACGACCCCCGCGATGGCCGCGCCACCGTCGGCCGTGATGCCGTGCGGACCATCGCCACCGCTGAACAACGGTCTTCCCTCGCGAGTCAATGAAAAGTGCTCGTGTGCACCGTTTCCAACGCTGCCGGCGAACGGAACCGGCGAGAACGACGCACGCATGTTGTGCTTGCGAGCCACTCGCCCAACTACGACCTTCGCCAACACGACGCTATCGGCGGCAGCAACGGGGGACGCAGGAGGAAGCGAGATCTCGAACTGATTGCGCCCATACTCGGCATGCAGTTGCTCCAGGTCGAGACCAGCCCTGGCAGCAGCAGAAACCAGCTCGGCGAGGAATGCCTCTCGCTCCACCAAATCGGTAGCGCCGTAGGGCACCCAGCCCGGATCGTCGAGTGCGGCACCGTCGAGACCGACGAGCACGAATTCGAGCTCGTGCCCCACGCGCGCAGCGAGTCCCGCAGCCGCAAGGCGGCGTTCCACCGCGGCTAGTAGGCCGCGGGTGCACGCTTGGCTAGGCTCGCCGTCCTGCGAGAAGTATTCCGTTGGGCCCCAAGCAAGTCCGTCGCCGAGGTCACGCACCGCGTCGATGTCCAGACGCAGGCGCAGGTCCCCTACTGCGCTGATCCTGTCGGTCCAGGCGATGGCGGCGTCGATGCAGAACACATGCCACACCGGCGAAGCGCCCATGCCTGCGAGATGAAACGCGTCGATCCGGGCCAGCGGGACGCTCTTGGCCAAGGTGAGGCCGGCTGCATTGACCGCAGTGCCGATCACCGACTGGACGCCGGACGAGGTCAGCTCGTCGCGAAGCGATGACAGATCACTCATAGTGGTAATCATGCGCCACGCCGTGGTCGATCGGCTCGACTTCTAGACACACAACGCTTGTTGCGGAATTCTGTCCTCCGAAGATAGCTTAGCCTGAGTATTGCTAGTCGATCTGTACACGATGTACAGCACATTCCGGTCAGGTTGCCGACCAGAGCAACCAATGCTTCGGTTGGTTTATGTTCCAAGAAGCTCAGCTCTACTCCCCGGTCGTCACGGCGTCCGACGGTGCCGTGACCGTCGAGCTCAGCAACGAGCATCCCGGCGTGGGCGATCCGGAATATCGTGCTCGCCGCAACGCCATTGCCGCACTGGCACTGAACTTTCGGCAAGGTGACGCGATCCCGCACATCGACTACACCGCGGAAGAACACGCGGTGTGGCACACCGTATCGATCGAACTCGCGCGCAAGCACCGCAAGTACGCGTGCGCCGAATTTCTCGACTCAGCGCAGCGGTTAAACCTGCCGACCGACCGCGTACCCCAACTGGACGAGGTAACCGCACGACTGGCCCCGTTGACGGGCTTCCGGTATGTACCTGCCGCTGGGCTTGTTCCACTACGTGAATTCTTCGGCTCGTTCGCCAACCGCACCTTCCATTCGACCCAGTACATTCGCCACCACTCAGCCCCGCTCTATACGCCCGAACCCGATTCAGTGCACGAGATCATCGGTCACGCCAATCAGCTCGCCAGTTCCAGGTTCGCCGAGATCTACCGGCTCGTCGGCGACGCGACGATGCGGTTGAAATCCGAAGTCGCGCTGAAGTTCCTATCGAACGTTTTCTGGTTCACCCTCGAGTTCGGCGTCCTGCGTGAGCGCGGCGAGGTCCGCGCATACGGCACTGGCCTGCTGTCGTCCTACGGTGAGATCGAGGAGTTTCGCAGTGCCGACCTTCGTCCACTCGACGTTGCGGCGATGGGCATCATGAAGTACGACATCACGCACTACCAACCGGTGCTGTTCTGCGCGGATTCGCTTGCGCACGTGGAAGATGTGGCCGGCGGCTTCTTCGCGACGGTGGACGACGAGACGCCATATCGGCTGGCACCGCGAGGCGCAGCTTAGGCGTGCGCGTCGGGCGGCCCGAGTGATCGGGTTGCACTCGTTGTGGTCGGGCTGCACCCGATCGGGTGCAGCCCGACCACAGATGGTGCAGTGTGACGAGTTGTCCGCAGCGCGAAGAGTTAGCCGGAATCATCGACGGCTAGGAACTATCCGCCCGCTGACCTCCCCGAAACCGATTGTGGTGTCCCCCGGGCCCGGTGCCGTCGCGGTGATCGTCACCTCGTCGCCGTCCACGAGGAATGACCGCAAGGTTCCATCGTCGAGCGTCAGCGGCTTCGATCCGTTCCACGTCAATTCGAGCAGGGACCCCCACTCCCCAGCGCTAGGTCCCGACACGGTGCCTGAGGCGAAGAGGTCGCCGGTCCGCACGGAAGCGCCGTTGACCGTCATATGCGCCAATTGCTGCGCCGGCGTCCAATACATCTCGCGCAGTGGCGGGTTCGCGATCCTTGTCCCGTTCACGCGCACTTCCAATGTCAGGTCCAAACCCGAGCGTTCTCCTCCTTGATCGAGGTATGGCAACGGGTCGACAAGGCGGGCAGGCGGCAAGATCCACGCGTAGTCCAGTGCTGCCAACGGCGTCACCCACGCAGAGATACTTGTGGCAAAGGACTTTCCGAGAAACGGGCCGAGTGGCACGTATTCCCACGCCTGAATGTCGCGCGCGGACCAGTCGTTGACGAGGACGACGCCGAATACGTGGTCGGCCAATTGCTGCATCGGTATGGGACAGCCGATCTCGCTGGCAACCCCGACGACGAAGCCGACCTCGGCTTCGATATCGAGCCGCGCAGTCGGACCGAATGCCGGCGGCTCGCCGTGGCCGGGGCTGTACTGACCGCACGGGCGCCGCACCCGAGTACCGGACACGAGGATGGTGCCGGACCTGCCGTGATAGCCGATCGGGAGGTGCAGCCAATTGGGCGGGAGCGCGTCCTGGCCGGGCCGGAACATCTTTCCGACATTCTCTGCGTGATGCCGGGAGGAATAGAAATCGACGTAATCGCCAACTGTGAAAGGCAATCTCATCTTCGCCTCAGAGAGCGGACTGAGGTGATGTTCGACAACCGCTCGCAGCGCATCGTCGCTGACCCACTCGGTCAACGATGTGCGCACGGCGTCCCACACCTGCTTTCCGGCGCCCATCAGTGGGTTGAGCGATGAATGATCGAGCCAGCCAACAAGTTCCGGGGCGAGCTGCTGCGCGACTGCAGCGAGGTCGATAACCTGATCGCCGATTCGACTCACAACGACTGCGCGCCCGGAGAGATCGGCCACGCCGTACGGGAGCGTCTCGGGACCGAAAGCGCTGTCCCCCTGCACCTTCATCACATGTTCCGTAACCAGGATCCGGCGTACTCGTCATCCTCCGACGCGGTACTGCCTTCGCCGAGGTCGAGCGGGCGGAACGTGTCCACCATGACGGCGAGCTCGTCGAAGAAATCGGCACCTAGGCTTCGCTCGATCGCTCCCGGCTGCGGGCCGTGCGAATGTCCGCCAGGGTGCAGCGAAATCGATCCCTGCCCGATCCCAGAACCCTTCCGCGCCTCGTAATCTCCGCCGCAGTAGAACATCACCTCGTCGGAGTCGACATTCGAGTGGTAGTACGGCACGGGCACCGCGAGCGGGTGGTAGTCCACCTTGCGTGGAACAAAGTTGCAGATCACGAAGTTCGGCCCCTGGAACACCAGGTGAGCGGGCGGCGGCTGATGGACACGACCCGTAATGGGCTCGAAATCAGCGACATTGAATGCGAACGGATACACGCACCCATCCCAGCCGACAACATCGAACGGATGGCGTGGCACGACGTGCACAGTTCCTGCCAGCCCGCTGGGACCACGTCCCCGATGCTTGATGTAGACCTCCGTATCCCCTTCCTCGACAACGGTCGGCGGATCCGGAACACGCAAATCTCGTTCACAGTAAGGCGATTGCTCCAGGAACTGCCCGTATCGAGATAAGTACCGGGAGGGAGGCGTGACGTGGCCGTTCGCTTCGATCGCATACAGCCGGACGCCCGAGGGACCCGGTAACCAGCGGTGAATCGTGGCGCGCGGCAGGATGATGTAGTCGCCCTCCCCCGCTTCGAGCGGACCGAAGACTGTTTCGACTGTGGCAGTCCCGGATTCGACGTACACGCACTCGTCGCCTACCGCATTGCGATACAGCGGCGATGCCTTGCCCGCGACTACGTAGCTGATCCGCACGTCGGCATTGCCAAGTATCAGTCGCCGTCCGGTGACCGCATCCACGGCAGCTGGATCCGCGGCCGCGAAGAGCTCGTGTAACCGAAAGTGCCTGGGCAGCAATGGTTCGTTGGGAACTGTGGATAGGTCTGGCAGCTCCCAACGACGAGCGGCACGGATCGCGGACGGCACCCCGACGTGATAGACCAGCGAGGAATCGGACGAGAAGCCCTCCTCCCCGACCAGTTCCTCGCGGTACAAAGCACCGTTGGCGCTGCGATGCTGCGTGTGCCGCTTGGGGGGCACGTTCCCCACGCGAAGGTAGTGCGCCACCGTCGTCTCCGATCAGAAGTTGCCGCGCCTGCTTTGCTCCCGTTCGATCGCCTCGAACAGCGCCTTGAAGTTGCCGATACCGAACCCGAGCGAACCGTGGCGTTCGATCACCTCGAAGAACACGGTAGGCCGGTCGGTCATCGGTCTGCAGAAGATTTGCAGCAGATATCCATCTTCGTCACGATCGACCAAAATTCCGCGTTGCTGCAACTCCCCGATCGGCACGCGCACACGCCCGATCCGCGCGCGCAATTCGGGATCCTCGTAGTAGGCATCGGGAGTCTCCAGGAACTCGACTCCCTCCCTGCGCATCTCGTCGACGCACCGCAGAATGTCATGCGTGGCCAGCGCAATATGCTGCACGCCGGGGCCCCGGTAGAACTCGAGATACTCGTCGATCTGCGATTTCTTCTTGGCGATCGCGGGCTCGTTGAGCGGGAACTTCACGCGGTGATTCCCGTTCGCGACGACCTTGCTCATGAGGGCCGAGTAGTCGGTCGCGATGTCGTCGCCGACGAACTCGGCCATATTTGTGAAGCCCATGACCCTCTTGTAGAAGTCCACCCAATAGTCCATACGACCGAGCTCGACATTGCCGACTACATGGTCGATATCCTGAAATAGGCTCTCCTCGAATTTATTTCGCTTCGTGTAGGTCGATGATCGACTGACGAAGCCTGGCAGGTACGGGCCCGAATAGTTCGCACGATCCACCAAGGTGTGCCGGGTATCGCCGTACGTCGCGATCGCGGCGAGACGGACCGTGCCGTGCTCGTCGGCAACGTCATGCGGATACTCGAGAATCTTCGCGCCCATGGCTGCTGCCCGCCGAATGCAACGGTCCACATCCGGTACCTCCAGCGAGATATCCACGACGCCGTCGCCGTGCCTGTCGTGATGCGCGACGAGCGGACTGTCGGGATCGACTGCGCCCATGACAACGAAACGGGCAGCGCCACTGCGTAATACGAAGGCTTTGTGATCACGATTCCCGGTCTCCGGACCGCTGTAGGCCTCGAGTGTCATGCCGAACGCAGACTCGAAGTAATGGACCGTCTGCGTCGCGTTGCCGACTACCCATACGAGTGCGTCCCATCCGTTGACCGGAAAGGGATCGCTGCTGGAGTCGTACTCGACAAGTCCAACGAGTTCCCTGAGTTGGTCGACATTCAGGTGAGCCAGATCGATCGTCATGCAACGCCTTTCGTGCCGAAACCTCTACGAGTGTGACTCCAGACAACCGCAGCACACGAAGGTCGGCAATCTCGATTCGATTCGCTAGGCAAGCTGTCATCTGGCGCTAGCGTGACCGGCGGTTTGCTTGACAAACTGGATAGAATTATTCCCAACTGCTGGGAGGTCCGATGTCGTTGCACAACTCGAATCTGGACGACCTCGACCTCGCGATACTGGATGCGATGCACGAGTACCCGAGGGCAGGCGTGCTCGAACTGTCGAGGCACACCAAGGTTGCCCGTGCCACCGTGCAATCACGAATTCGTCGCATGGAGGAATCCGGCGTCATTGCCGGATATCAACCGGAAATCGATGTCGCGGCAGCGGGGTTCGACGTCCAGGCTTACGTGACGCTGGAGATCTCACAGGGCGCGCTCGACGCGGTCACCGAGGACCTGAATGCAATCCCCGGCGTGCTCGAGGCGCACGCGACAACGGGATCCGGCGACGTTGTGTGCCGGATCGGCGCGGATTCGCACCGCGGGCTGCAAGAGGTTTTGCTGCAACTCGACCGGTCTGCCTCAGTGGTTCGCTCGACAAGCGTCATCGTCCTGTCGACCGTCGTCGCGTCGCGCACGCTACCGCTACTGCACACCGTCACCCCCACGAGTGCCAGCAAGGCTCCGGCCTATCGGCACGCCGACTAGGGAGCGAGGGGACCCCTGACCCGCCCCGGCGGAGCGAGGGGACCACTCACTCCATGTGGCGTCGGCCCCGCGCGCCTAGGGCTTGTATACGACTGGAAATTCCTTGATCCCGTTGAGCCAACCGGACCGCAATCGCTTCGGCTCACCGGCTTTCGCGATGTCGGGCATGTAGTCGGCGATGGCATTGAAGATCAGGTTGATCTCAACTTTGGCCAGGCTGGCGCCGACGCAGTAGTGCGTGCCGTTGCCGCCGAATCCGACGTGCGGGTTGGGGTCTCGGAGGATGTCGAAGGAGTTGGGGTCGTCGAACACCTCCTCGTCGTAGTTGGCGGAACCGTAGAACAGCCCGACCCGTTGGCCCTTCTTGATCTGCACTCCGCCGAGCTCCAGATCCTCGCGGGCTGTGCGCTGGAACGAGTTCACCGGCGTCGCCCGACGTACGATCTCGTCGGCGGTGGTCACAGGCCGCTCACGCTTGTAGAGCTCCCGCTGATCCGGATTGTCGAGGAACGCATTCATGCCGTGTGTGATGGCGTTTCGCGTGGTTTCATTTCCCGCGACGACGAGCAGGATGACGAAGAATCCGAACTCGGTTTCATCGAGCGATTGGCCGTCGATGTCGGCGTTGACCAGTTCGGTCACGATGTCGTTCCGTGGGTTCTTCTTGCGGTCCTCGGCCATCATGTAGGCGTAGCCGAGCATCTGCGCGTATGCCTCTTGCTGTTTGCCCGCGAACTCCGGATCGCCACCGTTCATCATGTCGTTGGACCAGGTGAAGACCTTTTCCCGATCGTCCTGCGGGATGCCGACCAGATCGGCGATCGCCTGCAGCGGCAACTCGACTGCCACATCGCGAACGAAGTCACCGCCACCCTTCGCCGCCGCCTCGGTCACGATCTTGTGTGCGCGACCGGCAAGCGTCTCTTCGAGAGCACGCACCGCCTTGGGTGTAAACGTCTTCGCAACCAGCTTGCGCAGCCGGGTGTGCTCCGGCGGATCGTGGTTGATCAGCAGCGCCTTGGTCAGTTCGATCTGCTCGTCGGTGATTTCGTCGAACCGCATGATCACACCGTTGGCGTTGGTCGACCAGAGTTCGTTGTTCTTCGAGATCCTGCGGATGTCCTCGTTCTTGGTGATCACCCAATAGCCGTCGTCGTGAAATCCGCCCTGCGAGCCGTCGGCCTGCGCGTTCCACCAAATCGGCGCAGTTTTACGCAATTCAGCGAACTCGCGAAGCGGAATCCCCTTCTCCAGGAGATCCGGATCTGTGAAGTCGAATCCGTCGTGCATGAACGGACACGCGCTTGGGTCGGCCGATGCGCCGTCTACGCCGTCACGTGCACTTATCGTCATGGTCATCACCTTCGAAGATCGAGAGAGTTACCAGAGAGTTACCAATGGCGGACGAGGCCGCACAGTAACGACACCGACAGATACGATACCAGTGGTATAGCAACGGAGGTCAAGAGTCAATGACGGAAGCCTCGGATGCCGCGACGCGATCGCCCGCTCGCGGTGGCCGCCCGCGCGACGAAACGATCGAGGAGCGCGTGTTGCCGATCGTCCGCGAGATGCTGGTCGAGGTCGGCTGGAATGACCTGAGTTTGCGTGCAGTCGCCGCGCGCACCGGCGTCGCGAGACCGACCATGAACCGCCGCTGGAACTCCAAAGCCGAGCTGGTCCTCGACGCGATCTTCGCGGGCCTGTCGGACCTCGATCGGATCTCTGGACTGGATCGGGCGGGTTGGATCGAGTCGGTGTTCTCAGTCAGTCGCGAACTCTTCGAACGACCCGACTTTCGCTCCGCACTGCCAGGACTCTTGAGTACCTTCGATCAGGATCCGGCCCTGGCACGCAAGCTATGGGACACCCTCGCGAGGCCGGCATCCGCCGCTTTCGCCGACGAGACCGATCGCCAGCATCCAGGGGAAGCCGAAATCGACGCGCTCGCGATGCTGGTAATCGCCTCTGGTGCAGCACTTTTTGCGAGCGTCATCCCATCCGAGGTCATCATGGCGCCAGTCCAGCAACGGGTCGATGAACTCTTGCGCTCGCTGACGGAGCGAGTGGTCCCCTGACCCGCGCTGGCTCCGCAGGTTTGGGTGGGCCAGCGACCGGGTATTAAACGTTCACGACCTCGTCAGCGCGGCGAGGCCGGTGAACGAAGAGGAGTTCGCGGCATGAGTGCTACCGACAAGGCACAGAACAAGGCAGACGAGCTGGCTGGCAAGGCGAAGGAAAAGGTCGGCCAGGTGACGGGCGACAAGGACACCGAGAACGAAGGCAAAGGCGAACAGGTGAAGTCCAACCTGAAGGCCGCCGGAGAAAAGGTCAAAGACGCGTTCCGGTAGTTCGACATGAACATCAGGCGGGCGGAGCCAGCGCAGGCTCCGCCCGCCTACCTCACCCTCGATGAAGCCGCACCGATGCGACTGGAGGTCTGATGAATGGCATGCCGATCCCGCTGCCCGCGCCGCGCGGTGCCGTTTCCGAGGAGATCATCGCTGCGCTCGCGCACGACGCGCCGGGCAGAGTCGCGTTCATCGAGCCGCTGCTGCACGCCGACCCGCTCTGCGAGGACATCCAGCTCGGCCTGCACATTTGCTACGAACTGCACTACCGCGGGTTCGCCGGCGTCGATTCGAATTGGGAATGGGACCCAGAACTGATTCGTCGTCGTACCGAAATGGAACGCGGCTTCGAAGCGGTGCTGCGCGACGCGACGACCGGCGGTGACGATGCCGACTCCGCGATGGACGCGTTGAGTATCGAACCCGTCGACGGTTCCGGTTTATCGCACTATCTGCGCGACTCGGCGACGTGGTCGCAGATGCGGGAATTCTTCGCGCACCGCTCGATTTACCACCTCAAGGAAGCCGACCCCCACGCGTGGGTGATCCCCCGCTTGGAAGGAAAAGTCAAGGCCGCGTTGGTCGCCGTGGAATTCGACGAGTACGGCGGCGGCCGTGCGGAGCGAATGCACTCGGCCCTTTTCGCAAACCTGTTGCGCGCAGCGGAGATGGATTCGCACTACCTCGCCTATCTTGACCGCGTTCCATCCGAAGCCCTTGCGACAGTGAACCTCATGTCGATGTGTGGGTTGCGGCGGAGCCTGCGCGGCGCACTCGTCGGCGTTCTCGCCGCATCCGAGATCACCACCGCCCCGAGCGCGCGACGAACCGTGCAGGCGCTGGAAAGGCTTGAGGCACCATCGGATTGCGTGCATTTCTACAACGAACACATCGAAGCCGACGCCGTACACGAACAGATAATGCGACACGACGTGGTGGGCGTGCTACTGGAGACAGAACCGGAACTGGCGCGCGATGTGGTGTTCGGGATCGAAGCAATCGAACTGCTCGACCGCCGCCTTGCGACGGAGATGCTTGCACGCTGGCAGCGTGGCGAGAGTTCGTTACTGCCCGATCCGCTAGTCGCCCTTGGCAATACGGCAGCGTTTGCGGTGGCTGGTATCGCAGAACGGGTAAGTGCGGCTACGACGGCAACCACAGACCGCAACCGAGAACCGGTCCGAGGACGCGATCGTTCCGTCGGGCAGCTCGATCTCGACTGGCCCTTCGATCATGATCGGCCCACCGGCGACGATTCGGACGCGCCGGGAGGCCGCAGTGGCCTCAGGTAGAGCGGATCGACGCTGCGGCTTGCCTGCAGTCATGACTGTGGAGTCTCCGAACTTCTCGGTTTGGGCAACTTCACTTGGTATGCCCCCTCCGCAGTCGTCGGAAACATGGAGCGAGTGGTCCCCTGACCCGCGCCGGCGGAGTGAGGGGACCGCTGGCTCCGTCGAAGTCGGTCACTAACCGACGCCGTACACCAATCCGATGAGTCCATCGGATTGTTGTTCCACCTTGCGCAATTCGAGCGGGCGCCGAATTTTCGTATTCGCAAAGAGCGCCGTTCCTTCGCCTGCGATGAGGGGATAGACGATCAGTCTCAGCTCGTCCACAAGCCCGGCATCCATCGCGCTCGCCGTGATTGCCGCACCGCCCATGAGATAGATGTCCTTACCGGGCTGCTGCTTGAGCGCAGCGAGTTCGTCCAAGCCGCGCAGGAACGACGTATTCGGCCACGTAGCCGACGTCACCGTGTTCGACAGCACATAGTGCGGGGTCTGCGCAGCGAACTGCGCCCACTCGACCTCGGCCGGGGTTGGCACCGCGCCGGTGAGCGGGTGGGGTTTGTCGGGCGCGGCCAGGATCGTGGTCCAGTACTCCTCGTATCCTGGGTACATCCGGCCGCCGAGCACGCACGCATCGATCTCCGATGTCAGACCGTAGTCGTCGGACCACGCGTCCACCCAGTCCGCGTACCCGTCTTCGCCCTCCATCTTCCCGTCGACCGAAATCTTCATTGCAGCAATCACATTGCGCATTTCCTACTCCTGCGTTCTTGCTTGCGACCGTCGTCAGTCGTCCAGATGTTTGCGTAACGCATCGAACTGGCCATCCCAATCACGAGCTAGCGCGGCCAGAAACTGTTGGGCCACTTGCATTGGGGCCGAGTGGAGCCGGTAGCGAACCCGGCGCCGCTCCCCCGCTTCGGCCGTGACCAAGCCCGCATCCGTAAGCAGGGCAAGGTGTTTGGCGATCGCCTGCCGAGTGATCGGCAAGCGATCGGCCAAATCGGTCGCCGTGGCCGGCCCGCCGGCGGCCAACGCGGCGAGGATGCCGCGTCGGCTCGGATCGGCTAGGGCGATGAAGACCTGTTCGGCCACCGCCTCGATGTCAGGCGGCATCGAGGAATTCGACCAACTCGCCGAGTTCGCTCGCCCATCCCTCGATGTTGCCTTCGAATGCCTTGCGGTACTCGTCCCCCGGCAACTGGGCGAAGCCGGACTCGACCACCGTGAGCCGGGTCCCGTCGCCGACCGGCTCCAGCGTGAACTCGACGTAGGTGCGGCGCGGGTCTTCAGCCGGCAAACCGTTAATGGGCCAGGTGAACCCGAACACCGTCGGCTCCTCGACCCGCTCGACGATCATGTCGGCCTTGTCGCCGGTGGTCCATGTCATCTGCGCGGCGCCGCCGGGGCGCAGGTCGATCGTCGCCGTGTTACCGAACCAGGCACCGAGACCTTCGGCCGTGGTCACCGCCGCCCACACCTTGGCCGGCGGATGCGCCAGTTCCAACGTCCGCACGATCTGATCAGGGAATCCCATGAGAACCTCCATTGAGTAGCAACCATTCGGTTGCGATTCAATGTATTGCAACCGATCGGTTGCGTCAAGAGGTCATCTTGCGAGACCTAGCTGTCGGCCTTATCCGCTTCTGTTGCTTGATCAGCCTGGAAGTCGGCGAACCTCTTGTCGAGTTCCTCAACCTTCTCGTCCGACATGTCCGCGACGTGGCCGGCGAAGGCGGTCCCCGAAACCGTGCCGTCGGTGCCGGGCACCGTGACCGACTTACGCGCGCCGGGCTCGTAGCGCTGGTCGACGTCGCCCATATCCTTCCTCGCCTGCTCGATGGCCTCGTCGGCCGGAGCCGCTATCGGCGTTGAATCCGGTTGCGCTGCATCGACTTGCGGGGAATCTACTGTGCTCACGATGGTTATCCGTTCTGTGCTCCGAGGTTACGGGCTGGGCTGCGGGACGTTGCAGTCGGTGACTTTGGGGTTCGCCCCCACATAGTTCAAGGGGCCCGCGATGATGGTCACCGCGATGGTTCCGGTACTGGCGCAGTTACTCGGCGCGCTGTCGTAATAGTGCCGTTGTCCGGCGGCGATGGCGCCGATGATCAGCCAGACCAGGAGGAGTGCGCCGATGATGCTTCTGATATTCATGTCGTTCATCTCCATTGTGACTCAACGTGACTCGGCTGAAGTTCGAGTTGTTCCATGTATTGCGGTGTCGATGCGGCGGATGGCCGCAACGTCACCCGTTGCGCTGTCAGTAGTAGTGGCGCCGGCCACGGAACGCGTGACCCGTCGAGCCCATGAACATCAGGACCACGCCGACGACGAGGACGATGAGCCCGCCGACCACGAGCAAATGCACCCCGAACAGAAACCCGACGAGCAATAGAACGATTCCGAGAACGATCATGACGACTTCCTAGATCCATGTGCGAGCGTTAGTGTTTGAAGGCGTCCTTGATCTTGTCGCCGGCTTGTTTGGCGTTGCCAGTCGCCTGATCGATGCGCCCTTCGACCCGCAGACGGTTGTTGCCGGTCGCCCGACCGATAATCTTCTTGGTGCTGCCTTTGAGCGCTTCCGCCTTGTGCGCCAGCTTCTTACCGATTCTCATCTCAGCGGTCCTTCTCGTGACCGATCCACAGGCGTTGTCGTCGCGCCGGCGGTGGGCGCTGTAGCGACGACCGTCTGTGGCGGAGTCGGTCGGTGTCCGAACAGCCGACCCATGATGAGGCTACGGCCACCGCTTGTCACCGGATGGGAACTCGTGTCCGCACGCGCGGTGTCGCGTTGAGCGATGAGGTCGTCGCGATCCTGGCTCACCGCGGTTGTCTGGCGACGCGACCGGTCAAGTTCACGACGCGATTCCCGTGCGCGTAGCGAGCTGTGCCGCGCTCCGGTCAGCAACAGACTCAGCCCCAGCATGGCCGCCGCCCCGACCGCCATGCCGTAGAGGAACAACGTCCCGGTGGAGCCGGTCACGTGATAGCCGAACGCCGAGAACCCGTCGTGCAGCGCATGCGCACTGCCCGCGTTGTCGAGCACACCCGCCAGGCCCACCACCACTGCCGCGACCAGCAGCACCAATCCGACTACGACGATCATCACGCAACCCACTGACTTCTTTGCTTGTAGACCTACAGTCAACTCCGCAGGTCGGATCCTGTCAACACCGTAGATCTACACTCAAGATCTACGGTTGATCAGCGAAGTTCACCGACTGTAGTGCGCATGGTCGCCAGTCGCCTTTCCCCGCGGGGTATTGCTGGTTTCGGAGTCTTCCGCCGGTGCGTCAGGCGTTTCCGTGTCCGGATCGATCTTGTCGGCGCGGTCGAACTCCTGGTTCACCTCGTCGCGTCGGGTTCCGGCGTCGTTGCTTCGCGCTTGCGCCTGGTGTTGCAGCCGCTCTGCCTGCGCCGCCTTGGCGTCGGCCTCCGCCTGCGCGGCGCGGGCGTTGGCCGCGGTCTCCTTGGCGAGGGCCTCGCGTTGCCCCACCTTGTGCGCCTGTTCCGTTGCTCGGTCGCGGATACCCCCGGCTTCGACGCGACGGTGTTCAGTGCGTTTTTGCCGCATCACCACTACGAGAACGGCGAGGATAAGGATCGCCGCAACCGCGGCGATGACCATCAAAATAATAGTGCTGGTAGCCATGTCGGCTCCTTGTATTGGTTAAGCGTGAATTGGTGATTGGCCTCGGCCAGGGCAGGCCGGCCGTCTGGGCTAGTAGTAGTGGCGGCGGCCGCCGACCGCCCGACCCATCGACCCCAATACCAGCAGGATCACGCCGATGACGAGGACGATGATCCCAATGGTCCATAGAATCGAGATTTTGAGGAGAAATCCGGCGAGAAGTAGGACGATGCCGAGAATGATCATGGGGACAACCTTTAGGTGCTGGAAATAAACGGGAGAGAAATGGGCTACGCAATGAGTTGCGAAGTCAGTGCTTGAAGGCGTCCTTCACCCTTCTCCCCTGCTTGCTTGGTGTTGCCGACAGCCTGATCGGTGCGTCCTTCGACCCGCAGACGAGTGTTTCCGGTGGCGCGGCCGACCAGCTTCTTGGCGGTACCCTTGGCCGCTTCGGCCTTGTGCGCGATCTTCTTACCGATGCTCATTCGTGGTGCCCCTTTGTGTCCTGGCGTTCGCGGTGCAGACGAGCCGCGGAATCGAGTCATATGCGTTGACGACAGTCGGCCGGCAGCAATCGCTCCCAGGACGATGATCATGACTACTACGATGAACTACGTTGTAGACCTCATTGAACGCCGTTGACACCGGTGTGTCAACGCTGTAGTGGTCGCGCGTAGGACTACAGTTGATTCCTTAAGTTGCAAACACGGAAGCAGGTGTCGCCCGATGACGAAACCGTCCGACCCCTCGCCCGACGACTCGGCCAGTCGCCGGGAGAACAGCCCACTCACTCGGGCGATGATCTTGGCTTCCGCGCTGGACATCATCGACCGCGACGGCGTCGACGGGCTGTCCATGCGGCGCCTCGGCGACGCACTAGGTCGCGACCCGATGGTGCTCTACCGCCACATACCGAACAAGGCAGAACTGCTCGACGGTGTCGCCGAAATCGTGTTCCAACAACTCTCGGTAGACACCACCGACCCGAACTGGACAGCCCAATTACGTACGGTCGCGCGCGATTTCCGCCAACTGGCGTTGACGCACCCAAACGTGGTGCCGCTACTGGTCACCCGGCCGCTGGCCACCCCGCTGGGGCTGCGCCCGTTGGGCACCCTTCGGCCTCTGGAAGACGTCCTGGCGCTGCTCACCGGCGCCGGCTTCACCGGGGTCAACGCCTTGCACATCTACCGCGCGCTGTTCGGGTTCCTCTACGGCCACGTCCTCAACGAACTCCAAGAACTCGTTGAGAAGCCCGAGGAAACCGACCACGTGCTGCGCCTCGGTCTACACCGGCTCCCAATCGGCGACTTCCCCCACTTACGCTCTCTCGCACCGGTTCTCGCGACCTATGACGGCGCTGCCGAACTCGAACGCGGCCTCGACATGCTGCTCAGTGGACTCACAGCAGCACTGACTAACCCCGACGGTTCCCCCCGGGTGTGAGCGGGGAACGGCTGGCCTCGGAAACATCGCGCTCCCGTTGGGTGTGGCTGCGGGCGGTGGTCAGCTCGCGGCGTCGCGGGTTGTGTGGCCGGGGTCGGTGAGGCCGCTGGTGTGGCCGGTGAGCAAGATATCGAGGCCGCGTTCGAGTTCGGCGGCGCCGTCGTATGAGGACAAGATGGTCGCGAGCTCTCGCAAGAGCGGGAATTCGCGGATCGGGAGCCGGTGCAACCCGAGGCGCAGCAGGTCGTCGGTTTCTTCGGGGCGTTCGACAAGTTCCTGCAGTTCGTTGAGGACGTGGCCGTAGAGGAACCCGAACAGGGCCCGGTAGATGTGCAACGCGTCGATCAGGGGGAAGCCCGCGCGGGTGAGCAGGGTGAGGACGTCTTCCAGCGGTCGTAGCGTGCCCAACGGGCGCAGCCCCAGCGGGGTGGCCAACGGCCGGGTGACCAGCAATGGCACCACGTTCGGATGATCCAACGCCAGCGTGCGGAAGTCACGGGCAAGAGTGCGCAGCTGCGCGGCCCAGTCGTCGTCGGCGGTGTCGACCGCCAATTGGTCGAGCACGATCTCGGCGACCCCGTCGAGCAAGGCGGCCTTGTTCGCGGTGTGCCGGTATAGCCCCATCGGGTCGCGACCTAGTGCGTCGCCGAGGCGGCGCATAGACAACGCATCGAGGCCATCGCGGTCGATCAGCTCGAGGGCAGTCGACAACACCACTGCCCGGTTGATCCGGCCACGCTCTGCGGCGTCACCACCGGAAGCCGGTTGGGGTCCGTTCGGTGGTCGAGTCATCGGATTCGGCACCTGACTTCCGTGGATACATCGCGAGCCCACACCGGGTCTACGATGTATCCAGATAGTGTAGACCTACAGAACTACCAAAGCGAGACGAGCGACAGCGCGCCACCTATGCTGACCGGATGACGATTCGCTGCGCCGCGCTGCTCACCCTGTCCGCCGCGGTAACGCTGCTGCTGGGCGCCTGCGGCAACGACGTCGCAGGTACGGCCTCGGTCGCGACCGACGGCTCCACCGCGGCAACCACCACCTCCGCGCCCCGAACAACAACCTCTGCCCCGTCTACGCCGAAGACCACGACCACCACCACGACACCACCAGCGAAGGTCGCGCCTTCCGACTACGCCGGCGAAGTGTCCGGCGTGTACTACTTCACGACCGCCAGCGAGAAGTTCGAGTGCGCGATCGTCACCGCGGCCACCATCGTCGCCGGATGCCATGGATCGTTCCCGGACTCGGCACCCAAGGTCCCCGGAAGCGGCGCACCGGAGACCAAGGTCAAACCGAACGCCATCGAAGTGCCCGCCAACGGTCCAGGCCACTTCGTGAGCGTCGGCGACCCGCAGTTCCATCGCTTCGAAGGCACGACCAAGGTGTTGCCCTACGGCGCCCCGCTCAACGTCGGTGGGTTCACGTGCTCCGTCGACGAAAGCAAGGGCGTCACCTGCGCTAGCGCAGCCGGCCACGGATTCACCGTGTCCGACACCGCATACCAGGTGTGGTAGCAGCGGATCCATTGCGTCCCAATCTGTTTGCGTCACCCGAACAGTGGTAGCGCTCGCTTGCGCGCCAGGGCGTCCATTCCGGCCTGGATGCTCTCTTCGACTTCGCGGTACTTCTCGTCGATGTAGTCGCTGTCGTCGGCGCGCTTCGGATCGTGGTCGAGTTCGATAGCGGGCATGAAGCGCGTGCGGATCTTGGCCGGTAGCGGAAGCTGCGGCAGCGCCGCAGGTGCGATGCCCCATGGCAGCGATATCGCGAGTGGAAACACCTTGAGCCGCAACAGCTTGTCGAGCCGAAGCACCCGAGAAAGCCGATCGCCACGAATCAACACGGGCATCGCGTCTGCGCCGCGAGCGTCGCACGATCTCGCTCACTCCACGGGCGCAGCGAGTCCGCCTCGCCGCCAGGCCACACGGCCACATCGCGGCCCTCCGCGAGTGCGGTGGCAATGGAGTCGGGCGCGGCGGGGAGCACCCCCATCGAACGGAAGTACTGGCCAAGCAACGGTATAGCCATGAGAGCGTCGTGTGCCGTCCCGTGCAGCGGTCGGTCCTGGCCGAAGCGCCGCCACCATTGGACTCCCACTGTCCACGCATTCCACACGAACGGCGCGCCGGAGTGGATGCCCACCAGCAGAGCGGGCGTCTTCGGAACGTTCTCCCATCCGTCCATTTCCATACGAAACCAGTAGTCGATGAGCGCGTTCCAGAAGAACTTCTGGCGTTGCATCGTGGCTTCATCATGGCCGCTGAGGTCCCATTCGCCTGCGCGTTGGGTTATCCAGCCGCTGATGCCGTCCGTCTGCTCATTCCGGTGGCGGTCCATCTTCTCGCGCGCGTGGTCGGCGTGCAGTTCGGCCTGCTCGATGAGCATTCTTGGTCTCTGATCGGTATTACTCATCTAGAACTCGCACCCAGGAACGCCGCGGGATATTCATCGACGGTCGAGAAGTCGCAAGCGAACGCCAGTCGGCGTGGAAAAGTCTGCAGCAGAATCGGTTTCGGCTGGGACACAGTTATCTCTCGAAATTCCCGTTACCGACCCGAACGTCGGTGCCGCTGCGTAGTATCTAGATCATCTTCTCCAATCTCCTTCGGAGGCCGACGTGGGTGGACTCGGTATCGATCTCGGAACTGCTAACACTGTCGTCGGTACCCCCGACGACGGCATCGTCTTGAACGAGCCATCGTTCATGCTGGTTCGAACGAAGGATCCCCACCGCGCACTTGCGATCGGCAAGGATGCGCGCAGCCTCGTCGGCCGCACTCCCATCGGAATCACGTCGGTTCGTCCGATGCGCGACGGAGTGATCGTGGATCTCGAGTCCGCCCGAACGTTCGTCACGGCCGTGATCAAGCGGGTGGCGCCGCACAGGAGGTATGGCGTTCGCCCGAAGGGCGTGATCTCGGTTCCGGCAGGCGCTACCCCGCTGGAGCGGCGCGCACTGCTCGAGGTCGGACACGAGGCCGGTCTGCGAAAGGTTGGCTTGATACCGGAGCCGGTCGCGGGTGCCCTCGGCTGCGGGATCAACCCGCTCGAACCCCGCGCACATCTCGTCGTGGATATCGGCGGCGGCACATCGGAAATCACGGCATTCTGCTTCGGGGGCATACTCTCCCACCGCAGTTGCCGACTCGCGGGAGATGAACTGACCAACGCGCTGTACCAGTACCTGCGGGCAGAGCACAAGATCATCGTCGGCGAGCTCACCGCTGAGCGAGCAAAGCTCGGCGTACCAGAGACCGCCGAAGGGCAGTCGCTCGTCGTGGAGGGACGCGACGCCGTGACCGGCCGCGCACGACTGGTCACACTCGGGACCGAGGAGATCGTAGATGCGTTGCGGCCGACCACTACTGGGATCGTGCAGACACTGACGGAGTGCCTGGAGGACCTTCCAGCTCAGGCGATCGGTGACGTGATGGCGGCGGGGCTTCTGGTAATCGGCGGCGGGTCGATGCTGCGTGGTCTGCCGCAGCTGCTCGAAGAGTCCTTCGGGTTCCCGGTGAAGACAGCCGAGCGCCCGCTCACCTGTGTCGCCGAAGGTGCGACGGCGTGTTTGGTGCACCCTGAGGTCGTTGCCGCCTACAGCAGCTGATCACCGATCCGGCGCCGCGACGGGTGGTTTGACGAAGTAGCGCTCGAGCAGTTTCTTGACCACCGGCCCCGAAGTTGCCGACCCGAAACCACCGCCGCGGACCAACACCGAAACCACGATTTCGGGAGCATCGAACGGCGCCACTGCCGAGAACCAGGCATCGAGGCCTTGCCCCGGTGCTGACGGATCCTCCGCCGTTCCCGTTTTGGCGCCGACGGCTACTGGCAGGGTGGCGAGCTGCCCGGCTGTACCGGCCGAGGCAGATGCCCGCATCCCCGCTCGCACGGGGTCGAGTCGGTCCGCAAAAGGCAGCCGAACAGGCGCCGCGGTAGGAATTTCGATGACCTGCGCCGTCCCGTAGGTAGCCGCGAGCTGCGGGGTGACCATCGCCCCTGTCGCGATCCCGGATGTCCAGCGCGCCAGCTGCACCGGTGTTGCCGCGACGGTGCCTTGACCGATGCCCATCAGCAGCGTCGACCCGGGATACCAGGTTGCACCGATCGCGCCCACCGTCTCCGGCGTGCCGAGGAAACCCTCGGCCTCGCCCGGAAGATCGATACCCGATCGCTGGCCCACCCCGAGTTCCGCCGCGGTCGACGCAATTCGCGCGGGGCCCAAGAGCTCGGCAAGTTGGTAGAAGTAGACGTTGTCCGACCACTGGATCGCCTGCACCAGGCTGTGCGGTCCCATCGGCTCCCAGTTCCGGAAAGTGTGCCCTCCGTAGGTGTAGGCGGCGCCGCCCGCGAGCACCGCGTCCGGCGACAGGACCGGATTCTCTGCGTTCGCCGCAGCGACAACGATCTTGAAAGTCGAGCCCGGCGGCGCCGCGATCTGCGTGACGTTGTTCAGCATCGCGCCAGGCACTTGGGTCTGGGCTGCCAACGCGACAAGGTCGGCCGGTGGGCCGTAGACGTTGTTGTCGAATCCCGGCACGCTGGCAAGCGCCAGCACCGCGCCGGAGCGAACGTCCATCACGATCGCGGCGCCGAGGTCGCCCCCACTGGTGCGCACCGCGTCGGTCAGCGCATTGGTGGCGAGGTCTTGCAACCCGAGGTCGATGTGCAACCGCAGGTCGTGGCCTCGTACCGGGTCCACTCGCTCGCCCGTGGCCACCGGGCGACCGGCGGGATCGACGTAGACGCATTGCCAGCCGTCGCTGCCGCGTAGCAGCGCGTCGTATTGCCGCTCGAGTCCGGATTTACCGACCCTGGATCCGAGGGCAAGGTGCGGCCAACGTTGCATATCGTCGGTGTCGGCAACTCCGACGTGGCCGAGCACAGGCCCAAGCGT
>JBBSKP010000035.1:0-29422 GCA_038256175.1 Mycobacteriales bacterium | reverse complement strand
CTAGATCATTTCGAACACCTTCTATGGGTTGATTTCTGCATTCTCGAGGACGATTGTTAGCTGTACTCGCAGATCGGGATGAGCGTTTTTGCGGGGGCTCCCGAGAGATTTTGTTCAGTCACCCTTGGAGGAGTCATGCTCTCACTCGGATCGTCGATCATCGGCCTTGGAATCGGACTTGTCGGGACCGTCGTCGGCCTCGGAATTGGCGTGGCGGCCACGGCATTGGGCCTCCTGATCAGTGACGCCGACATCAAACACGACGTCCGTGAGCTCCAGCCCTGATACTCGGAGCCGAGCGCGGGCCCGGCTGACGGCCGGCCTGCGTCATCCTGTGGCCTGGATACATTCGCATGCCACAGGTCGTCGCGGTGTCGAGCGCGCTCAGCCGCCACCCGAAGGTGCCAACGAGGTGTTGGAGCGGTTGGCGACCCTGCCGATCAGCACCTGGACGTACGGTTTCGACCACGAATCCGTACGGCACCTCGGCCCGATGGCTCAGGACTTCGCGTCGACGTTCGGACTCGGGTACACCGACAGGCAGATCGCGATAGTCGACGCCAACGGCGTCTGCATGGCCGCTGTGCAGGCGTTGCACCGTCGCGTGGTTGCGCTGGAGGCTGAGTTGAAGCGGGTACGGGAGTTGGAGCGAGAGCGGGAGTTGGACCGGGTACGAGGCCGCTAAGCCGCGCCTGCAAGATCATCGGGGGTGCGTTCGCGGAGTCGCCGAGCGACATTGGTGCGACTGGGATCACCGTTGTAGTGAGCCAGTACTCGGTGATCCATGATCCGCCGCCATAGCGGCGGAATCATCGCACAGACCACCATCGTCGAGTATCCGGCAGGCAGCTGCGGCGCTTCGTCGCAGCTGCGGAGGGTCTGGAACCGGCGACCGGGATTGGCGTGGTGGTCACTGTGGCGCTGCAAGTGGAACATGAAGATATTCGTCACAAGTCGATCACTGTTCCAACTATGTCGAGGCGAGCACTTCTCGTATCTGCCGTTGGGGAGTCGTTCGCGCAGTAGTCCATAGTGCTCGACGTAGTTCACTGTCTCGAGCGTCGAGAATCCGACGACGGCCTGTATCGCGAGGTACGGCGCGATCTGCCAACCAAAGACAGCGAGCATGCTTCCGAAGAGCACGACGCTCATCGCCCACGCCTGCAGGATGTTGTTGCGGTACGTCCACGTGCTTGCACCGGTGCGCGCGAGCCGTTCCCGCTCCAATTTCCACGCTGATCGGAATCCGCCAATCACGCTTCGCGGCAAGAACTGCCACAACGATTCACCGAACCTCGCGCTTGCCGGGTCCGCCGGTGTCGCGACGTTCACATGATGGCCGCGATTGTGCTCGACATAGAAGTGGCCGTAGCAGGACTGGGCGAGGGCGATCTTGGCCAGCCAGCGCTCGTGTTGCTCGGCGCGATGGCCGAGTTCGTGCGCGGCATTGATCCCGATCCCGCTCACGAGCCCGACGGTGACGGCAAGGCCGATCTTGTCGAGCACACTGAGCTCGTAACTTGCCCAGAGATATCCGGCGACCAACAGGCCGGCCAACAGGATCGGCAAGAAGAGATAGGTGCACCAGCGGTAGTAGCGATCTTCCGACATCCGTCGGTATTCCTCGTCGGGCGCACTGTCGCCGTCCTCGCCGACGAGAGCATCCAGGATCGGCACTAACACGAAGAAGATGATGGGCCCGACCCACCAGAACGCTTCGATGCCGGTGCGGGCAACCAGTTGTGACGGCAGTAACGCACACGCGGGAGCGAGCAAGCCAAGCACCCACAGGCGGCGCTTACGATCGCGCCAAGCTGGTGTGTGCCCGACTGTCATGCGTCCCTCCGAGACTGGTTCCTGTGTCCACGATGCATACCTAATCGCCACCGATGTGTTACATCAGGTAAGGGTCGGGCAACGAGTGGGGTGGTAAAGAGTGGGGCTATGACGCAGGAGCGGGCATACCCGCGGAAGCCGCCGGTCAAGTTCATCGACTTCTTCATGCTCACGCTAGCCGTGGTGTCGGTCGGATACTTGGTGTGGATCACATTCTGGGACGTGTCGCCCGCGACCGTGCGGCTCATCATTCGCATCGACTACGTCGTCTGCGCGATTTTTGCTGCGGAGTTCCTGTTGCGTTGGCGGGCGGCGGGCTGGCATTGGAAGTTTCCGCTCATCTATTGGTACGAGATCCTCGGCATGATCCCGGTCTCGAGTCCGATATTCCGGAGCTTCCGATTGATCCGGATCGTGGTCGTACTCGCCCGGTTGGGTCGTGCGCTCGATCGCGCCTTCGGCGATCGGTTCACAGCGGCGTTGGTCAGCCGGTTCACCAAGACGATCGTCGAGGTGATCAAGCGTCCCGTCACCGTCGCGGTGCTCGACGAAGTCGCTGGTGTCCTGAAAACTGGGCACTACACGCGCAACGTGGCGGCTGCCCTCGACGAGAACCGGAGTGAACTCGACGAGATGATCCTCGAATTGATCAAGAAGGATCCCGCTGCGGGCAGGTTGAAGTTCGTGCCCTTCCACGACGACATCATCCGATTGGTCGCCGATACGACATTCCGCATCACGTTCCAGGTACTCAGTGACCCGCGGACCGATGAGCTGGTGTCCGACCTGATTCGCGAGAACCTCGACCAGATCCGCGCGTCGGTTCGCGGCGATTACGAGGCCGAAGGGCCGAGCGCGCCACTCGAGTCGACTGGACCTGTCACCCGGTCCGAGGTGAGACTGTCGAAATGACATCCCAGATCGACGTCGCACGCGCCTATGTCGACGCTCTTGCATCGCACGACGGCGACTCCGTTGCTTTCGCGGCCAACGCCGTTCGCTACGAAGTCGGGCTCAAGACCGGACGGTCGGGGGACCATCTGCGGCGCAGCCTCAATCGCGGCCCGCAATATCGCACGATCGTCGCCATCCGTGACTTCGCCGCGAGCGTCGACGGCGACACAGTGCACACCGAATATCTGCTGGACGCGGGCTTGTTCGGGCGCCGGTTGGTCACGGTGCGCGTGCTCGAGGATTTCGAAATACCCGTCGCGGATCTGCTCATTCACCGCATCGACGCGAAAATCCGGCCGACCCGCGGCTAGTGGCTGCTGCGGTGCCGGATCTCGTCGCGCGGCTGTGCAAAATGCGTCGTTTCGAAGGCGATCAGTGCCACAAGCACGGCGGTCAGCAGACCCAGTGCAGCGAGGGCGGGTATCGCGATCGCGACCGGAAGCAGCGCGAGCAGAACGATGCTTGCGACGACTCGCGGAACCGTAATCGAGCGCACTGCATACCATTTGAAGAAGATCAGCGACAGTAGGAACAGCACCGCACCGCCGTAGAGGCTGAACATCGGTACGCCGTAGAGCGCGTCGTCGAGATCGTGTCCATCCGCGCCGCCGACGTAGCTGAGTACCTTCTTGAGCCCGAGCGAGATCCCGATAATGCCGATCACCATCGGCAGGTGGCCGAACGAATAACTGTTGCGGGCGATCTTGATTTGCCGGGATCCGTCGGCCTGACTCAACGCGTGCTCGACAGCCAGCGCGGTGACGTCGAAATACGCCCACCACAGCAGGGCGGAGACAGCGAGGCCGAGGAGCGACGCAACAATGATCGGCCATGAGATCGGCAGACTTTGCTACGCCGATGCCTGTCGCCACGATCGATTCACCGAGAGCAACGATGATGATCAACCCATGTCGCTCGGCGAAATGGCTCACAGAGCGCAGTCGCCATTTGTCCCCTGCCAACAGAGTCCCGAGGTAATCGCCCGCCAACGCCGCGACCCACAGCAGCGTCTGGACATTTCCGTGCGCTTGGGAGGCGATCAAGAGCAGCGTCGTGCTGATGACGATCGACGGAATCCAGCGGATAACCTGTCCCCGCATCTGGTCGTCGTCGCGACTGATGATCCAGAACATCACAAAGTGGACGAGGCGAACGGCGAAGTAACCGAATGCGAACACCACCGGACCCGAAAGCCCGGTCTCCATATCGTCGAATGCCTCCGGCAACGCGAGCGCCGTGATGAACGACGCGCCCATCGCAGCGAACAGGGCCACCTTGACGAGGCCCTCGTCGGCGCGCGCAAGATTGCCGAGCCACGAGTAGCCGACCCAACTCCACCACAGGACCGACAGCACGAGAATCGAACGAATCACGTTCACCGAACTGCTGTTGTCGGCGAGGAGGTCGGTGACACGCGTGAGGGCAAAGACGAAGATCAGATCGAAGAACAATTCGAGCTGGGATACTGAAGCCCGCTCGGACAACGCCTGGATCCGCACGCGTTTGGGTGAGTTCACGTGCGTAATAGTGCCATCGGCGGGGGAGTGCGGGGGAATGGGAGCGGCTGTGGGGGATAGACGTGCGCGCGTCGGAATCGGAGTTCTAGCGGCAACGCTTGTCGCCGGGTGCTCGGTGGTCAGCGGCACGGCAGCATCCGACGCCGATGGGTTCGATGCAGGGCAGCGTTCCCGGGTCGCGCTCGAATCGAGTCTGCGTTCGATCGACCCGTGCGGACTGCTCGTCGAACGGGTGCCGGCCGGTCTGGGTCGCATTCAGCAATACGGCCCGGCGTCGCAGCTGAGCGCGTGTACCGCGTTGGTGCGATCGGACGACGGTACGGAAACCTACGTCGAGCTGGCGATCCTGCCTTCGGCGCTCTCGCAAGCAGCGCGGACCCAGTCGGGACGTCTCGAGGGCATCCAGGTGTACCGCGGCGGTGGTCCCGACGTCCAAGCAGGCAAGTGCGAGCGGCTGTTTCGGCTCGGTGCCGACGACTCCGATCGCGGCCTCGATCGGCAGCTGGCCGCTGTCCGCGTGAACGGTGTGCGAGGAACGGACACCTGCGGCGTCGCCGAAGCGGTCCTCGTCGCAGCCGTTGGTCTGGTGAAAACTGGTCTACCACAACGGAATACCTCGGGTGCATTGCAGTTTCCGCTCGCAGGTCACGACCCGTGCGCCGTCCTGACGCAGTTTCCAGAGGCTCGACGTGTCGTCGACCTGGCAGCGGACCCGACGCCGTTCCAGTGCACGTTCTTCCCCGGAGCCGGGGGCAAACGAGGCGACGAGGTCACTCTTGGATTCGGCATCCGGGCGGTCAAGAAGGACCCACCGCCGCAGTTCGAACAGTCGGATCTGCCCGGCAGCTGCCAGATTGTGCATCAGCTCGACCAGACGGTCGACATCACACGGCCGGATGCCCAGGTAGACGACTTCGCTCGACGGATCGGCCACAGTGCGGCCGAGTTCACGGTTCTCGCGAAAGATTGCGCCCTCGGGCAAGGCGTTGCGACGGCTGCTGAACGTGCGTTCGGTTGATGGCAACGTGGACGCCGCTCGGGGCTGACCGCCGGGGGAACCGCGCTTCTCGGTAGGCTGGCAAGTTGGAATCCCAGCAAACCGCACAATTCGGAGGTAAATCCGCGTGGCTCTCGTCGTCCAGAAGTACGGGGGATCGTCGGTCGGCTCGGCCGATCGGATCCGACGCGTCGCTGAACGGATCGTCGAGACGAAGAAGGCCGGCAACGACGTCGTCGTCGTCGTCTCCGCCATGGGTGACACCACCGACGAGCTGCTCGACCTCGCACAACAGGTGTGCCCGTCGCCACCGGCGCGTGAAATGGACATGCTGCTCACGTCAGGCGAGCGCATCTCCAACGCCCTCGTTGCGATGGCAATCCACTCGCTCGGTGCCGAGGCCAGGTCCTTCACCGGATCGCAGGCCGGTGTCATCACCACGAGTGCGCACGGCAACGCGAAAATCATCGACGTCACTCCTGGTCGCGTGCGAGCAGCACTGGACCAAGGGCAGATCGTGCTTGTCGCAGGCTTCCAAGGGGTGAGCCAGGACAGCAAGGACGTCACCACGCTCGGTCGCGGTGGTTCCGACACGACTGCGGTCGCGCTGGCTGCCGCCTTGAACGCCGACGTCTGCGAGATCTACACCGACGTGGACGGGGTCTTCACCGCTGATCCGCGCATCGTCCCCGATGCACAGCGCCTCGACACCGTCTCGTTCGAGGAAATGCTCGAGCTGGCTGCATGCGGCGCAAAGGTGCTGATGCTTCGTTGCGTCGAGTACGCCCGCCGCTACAACGTGAAGGTGCACGTCCGGTCGTCCTACACGGACAAGCCTGGAACCATTGTTTTCGGATCTATGGAGGACATTCCCGTGGAAGAAGCCATTCTCAGCGGAGTCGCGCACGATCGCAGCGAGGCAAAGGTCACCGTCGTCGGTCTCCCGGACTCGCCAGGCTATGCGGCGAAGGTCTTCCGCGCGGTCGCCGACGCCGAGATCAACATCGACATGGTGCTGCAGAACATTTCGAAGGTCGAGACAGGCAAGACCGACATCACCTTCACCCTCCCGAAGACCGACGGTCCGCGCGCCGTCGACAAGCTCAGCAAGTTGCAGGCTGAGATCGGTTTCTCGGCCGTCCTGTACAACGATCACATCGGCAAGGTGTCGCTGGTCGGCGCCGGAATGAAGAGCCATCCCGGGGTGACGGCAACCTTCTGTGAGGCCCTTGCCGAAGCCGGCATCAACATCGATCTGATCTCCACATCGGAGATCCGGATCTCGGTGCTGTGCAAGGACACGGAATTGGACCAGGCTGTCCGCGCGTTGCACCAAGCATTCGATCTCGGCGGCGACGAAGTGGCCGTAGTACATGCAGGGACTGGGAGATAACCATGGGTGTTCGGGTTGGCGTAGTCGGCGCGACCGGGCAGGTCGGCGCCGTCATGCGCGCACTTCTCGAGGAGCGCAATTTTCCGGCCGACGAGGTGCGGTTCTTCGCGTCCGCGCGATCTGCCGGTAAGACGCTGCCGTGGCGTGGGGGCGAGATCGTCGTCGAAGACACCGAGACCGCGGACCCTTCGGGCCTCGATATCGCACTGTTCTCGGCGGGCGCGACGATGTCGCGGGTGCAGGCGCCGCGGTTCGCAGCTGCCGGAGTCACCGTGATCGACAACTCTTCCGCGTGGCGCAAGGACCCCGACGTTCCGCTCGTTGTCAGCGAGGTGAACCCCGAGCAGGCGTTCAACCTGGCTAAGGGCATCATCGCGAACCCGAACTGCACCACAATGGCCGCGATGCCGGTCCTCAAGGTGCTGCACGATGAAGCAGGTTTGCTGCGGCTCATCGTGTCGAGTTATCAGGCTGTGTCCGGTAGCGGACTTGCCGGCGTCGAGGAGCTTGCAGGTCAAGCCCGTGCGGTCATCGACGACGTCGAGAAGCTCGTGCAGGACGGCTCGGCCGTGGACTTCCCGGCGCCGAACAAGTACGTCGCGCCGATCGCGTTCAACGTGCTGCCACTCGCAGGTGCGCTCGTGGACGACGGTAGTGGCGAGACCGACGAGGATCAGAAGCTGCGCAACGAGAGCCGCAAGATTCTCGGCCTGCCGGACCTATTGGTCAGCGGCACCTGTGTTCGCGTTCCGGTCTTCACCGGTCACTCGCTGTCGATCAACGCAGAGTTCGAGCGGCCGCTGTCGGTCGAGCGCGCGCGTGAGCTGCTGAACGCTGCGCCCGGCGTGAAGTTGGTCGATGTACCGACACCGCTCGATGCGGCGGGCAACGACGATTCGCTCGTGGGGCGTATTCGCCAGGATCCCGGTGTACCGGACGGGCGCGGTCTCGCGCTCTTCGTCTCCGGCGACAACCTGCGCAAGGGTGCTGCGCTCAACACAATCCAGATTGCTGAGGTTTTGCTCCGCGCCTAGTGCATCTCCACAGAATCTTCACATCGCCTGACCAGTAGCAACACGGCGGCTCTCTAGAGTCGAAGCATGAATGGTGCCGGCGATAGTGCAGTGCGGCGAATCCTCGTTGTGGACGACGAACCGATCATTTCGGATTCGATCGCGACACGGCTGCGTGCCGAGGGGTACGCCGTGGAGACGTCGTCGGACGGGCCGTCTGCGGTCGAGGCGAGCGACCGGGCGCTGCCGGACCTGGTGATTCTCGATGTGATGCTGCCGGGATTCGACGGGCTGGAAGTGTGCCGACGTATCCAGGCCACCAGACCTGTCCCGGTGTTGATGCTCACCGCACGCACCGACGAGACGGACATGCTCGTGGGGCTGGGCGTCGGCGCCGATGACTACCTGACCAAGCCGTTCAGCATGCGCGAATTGGTTGCCCGCGTTCAGGCTTTGCTGCGACGGGCCGACCGTGCCGGGGCAACGGACTCCAACGCGATCGTCTTCGGCGATGTTCGCGTCGACAGAGACGAGCGCCGAGTTCACCGGGGAACCGCCGAAGTTCACCTCACCCGAACCGAATTCGATCTGCTGGCGTTTCTTGCCGAACGGCCACGGGCTGTCGTCGCCCGCGAGACACTGCTCGAGCATGTGTGGGGGTGGGGTAACGGCGCGGAAAGTCGCACCGTCGACAGTCACGTAAAAGCGTTGCGGCGCAAGCTTGGCGGCGGTCTGATCCGAACCGTCCACGGCGTGGGATATGCGCTGGAGGTCGCACGATGATGGCGATCTGGGATCGAGTGCCGCGACCGCTCGACCCGATGCGGTCGTTCAAGGTGAAGGTCGGAATCTTGGTGACCGGGGCGCTCACACTCGCCAGCATGACGTTCTGGCTGGCGGCGGCGTGGCCGTTTCGCTATGCCTTGCTCGCTGCGCTTGTGGTGTCCCTTGTGCTCACCCAGGTGCTGGCCCACGGCATGACGTCGCCACTGCGGGAGATGACCGCAGCATCGCGCGCGATGACCAAGGGTGACTACAGCATTCGGGTCAGGGCGACATCAAGAGATGAAATAGGCGAACTTGCAGCGGCATTCAATACGATGTCGGCGGATCTTGCTGCTGCAGAGCAGTATCGGCGTGAGCTTATTGCCAACGTGTCGCACGAGCTGCGCACGCCGATCTCGGCATTGCACGCGGTGCTGGAAAACGTTGTCGACGGTGTTGCGGCGCCGGACGAGGCGACGATGCGAACGGCGTTGACCCAGACCGAACGGCTCGGCCGGTTGGTGAGCGATCTGCTCGACTTGTCCAGAATCGAAGGCGGCGCAATTGTATTGGCGCCGAAACGCTTCGGAGTGAAGCGGTTCCTGCAAGAGGCCGCAGACCACGCAGGGTCGTTGCGTGGTGTCCAGACGATTATCCGCGTCGAGCCGGAATCCCTCACGGCGACCGGCGATACCGCACGCCTGCATCAGGTCGTCGCGAACCTGCTCGACAATGCGACCCGACACAGCCCGTCGGGTGGCCGCGTCCAGGTGACCGCATCGAGTCCGGGAACGTCGGGTGCGTTGGAACTCGAGATCGCCGACGAAGGCCCGGGTATTGCGCCAGATGATCGGGAGCGCGTCTTCGAGCGGTTCACCCGCGGCGGTTCCACTGACGGCGGAACTGGTCTCGGGCTGGCAATCGCACGGTGGGCGGTGGAATTGCATGGCGGGACAATCGAAGTCGTAGGCGATGGTCCAGGTTGCCGGATACGTGTCGTTGTCCCTGATGGTCGAAATGTTGGAACTCATGCAGAACTGAAGCGAGGATCACTGTGACCATGACTGCCCACAATACCGGACCGATACCCGCGCAGATGCCGTATCCGATGCGTGGACCGATGGGCCCGCACCGGCCGCGGTCCGGTGAGCCGGGCTGGAGCATCTGGCCACGCCGGGTGTGGCCACCGACCTTCTCCGCGGCGCCATGGCAGGTGCTGGTCGGTGCTGCTGCGGCAGGTGTATTCGGGGCGATCACGTGGCGGATCTCCGCTGTGAGTATCGGATACTTGCTGACCGCCATCGCGGTTTTCGCCGTTGCGTTCGGCACCAGTCGCCGTCGCTCAACGCGCACAGAGTCCTTCGGCATCGCACTGACGCTCGCATTGCTCTTGGTACCAGCGACCCGCGATGCCGGGTGGCTTGCCGTGTTGTGCATCGTCGCGTCGTGGGTCACAGGTTGGTTGACCTTGACGGGTGGTCGCACATGGACCGCGACCGTGCTCGGAACGATTGTCGCCTGGTTTCTTCCAGCCCGGGTCCTTGGGTGGGCAGGCCGCGGTCTCCGGCGAGTGACGAATCGAGAAGGTAAGGGCAACAACAATGCTGGCCGCATTGCGTTGATCCTCGGTGGGACAGCACTTCTGGTGGTCGTCTTCGCCGCGCTCTTCGCCGGGGCAGATGCGGCGTTCGCGAAGCTTCTCGATTCCGTGACACCACATGTGGAGATGCCCGATCTGCCGAGCCAGCTTTTCGTGTTTTTTGTGGTCGTCGCGTTCGTACTGCTTGCCGCGTATCTCGTTCGCTATGCGCCGACCTTCGATGCGGTTGCGCCCAAGCAAGGCAAGCAGGTTCGCCGGTGGGAGTGGGCGCTGCCGCTCGCGGTTCTCGATGTCTTGTTTGTCTTGTTCGTCGCGGTTCAGCTGACCGTTCTGTTCGGCGGGCACGGCTACGTTCTCGACACCGCTGGACTGACGTACGCCGACTACGCGCGGCAGGGATTCTGGCAACTCTTGCTGGTGACCGCGTTGACCCTCGCGGTCCTGGCGGCCGCGCTGCGCAAGATAGCGGTCGCCGCCGATGCTGATAGGACGCTGGCCCGCGTGTTGATCGGCGTGCTGTGCGCGACGTCGGTAGTGGTCGTCGCGTCAGCGGTCTACCGGATGTGGCTGTACGAGCAGGCATATGGTTTCACCGAACTGCGCCTGCTTGTGACGACCGTCGAGCTATGGTTGGGATCGATCTTCGTGATGATCGCCATTGCGGGAGTGCGGATGTCGGCGCCGTGGTTGCCGCGCGCTGTCGTCTGGGCGGGCGTCGCTACACTGCTGGCTTTGGCAGCAATGAATCCGGATCGGTTCATCGCAGACCGCAACATCGATCGCTACGCCGAATCCGGCAAGATCGACGTGGACTACCTCTCCACTCTCTCCGCTGATGCCGTGCCGGCGTTGGATCGGCTGCCGAGTGAGTTGCGCGCAGATGTGCTTGGCCCAATCGAGCGCCGGATGGGCGAACCGGATCCGTGGTGCGAGTTCAATCTCTCACGCTTTCTTGCGCGTTGAGGATCGTCAGTGCGGTGCGCGGAGGAACCACACGACCGCGCCGACGAGCAATACAGCCATTCCGATAAGTACGGACTGTGCCGGAAGTGCAAGTGCTACAACGGCACATCCGGTGGCGCCTACCACGGGCACCCACCGCGGCGGCCTGCCTTCGGCCGCTGTGAGCGTCCATGCCGAGGCATTGGCAATGAGGTAGTAGACCAGCACCGCGAACGAGGAGAACCCGATCGCGTCACGCAGGTCGACCGTCGTGGCGAGTAGAGCGACAACGACACCGACAGCCAGCTCGGCCCGATAGGGGACGCCGAACTTCGGGTGAACGGCCCCGAGTGCGGTGGGCACATTACCGTCCCGTGCCATCGCCAGCGTGGTGCGCGAAACCCCCAGGACCAACGCGAGAAGTGAACCGGTAGCAGCGACGACGGCACCGATTCGGACGGCAGGTTCGAGCCATCCGACACCGGCTGCCCGTACCGCTTGCACGAGCGGATCCGACGCTGTGGCAAGCGCATTCGACCCCAAGGAGTAGACGACAGTCGCCGCGACGATCGCGTACACAAACAGTGCGATGGCAAGCGCAATCGTGATCGCTCGCGGGATCGTCGTGCGTGGGTCGCGGACTTCTTCGCCGAGTGTCGCGATACGGGCGTATCCGGCGAAGGCAAAGAACAGCAGTCCTGTTGCTTGCAGAATGCCGCCGGCATCCATGCCGAAAGCTGGCGCCGATCTCGTGGTCCCAGGGCCGAGCAGGCACGCGACGACAACTCCGGCGAGCACGACGAGCACGACGACGACAATGATCCGGGTGACGAGTGCAGACTTCTGGATGCCGACATAGTTGACGGCAGTGACTCCGACAACGGCTGCCACTGCAATTAACCGAGCGTGTTCGGGCCACGCGTACGCGCCGATCGTCAAGGCCATCGCCGCGCACGACGCGGTCTTCCCGACGACGAATCCCCATCCCGCGAGGTATCCCCAGAACTTCCCGAGCCGTTCGCGGCCGTACACGTAGGTGCCGCCGGACTGTGGATATCTGGCGGCCAATCGCGCCGACGATGTCGCATTGCAGTAGGCCAACACCGCCGCCAATGCGAGTGCGATCAATAGGCCCGACCCCGCGGCGGCCGCCGCAGGTGCGAGGGCGGCGAATATTCCGGCGCCAACCATCGAACCGAGCCCGATCATGACCGAGTCGGTCAAACCCAGTCGGCGGTGTAGCTCTGGCTGGCCATCCGGTCCGTCGTTCACGGGTGCAATCCTGCACGACCGCAACAACGGGAAGGTGAACGACGGCAGGTAAACGAAAGGGTCGGCGTCCCACAGGCGCCTCTCGGCAGCAGGTCGCTCGTAGCGACAAATGGGGTGGGGCCCGGGGCTTGTATGGACGCCGACAGTGGTGGTCAACTACGGCATGTCGAGGTCTATTCCCACCGAGCATGGAGTCGGGGGTCCCCTGACCATAGTGAGTGGAGTCAATGGCACCCTGACGCCGCGGGTACTGTGCCGCTCATGGCTGTCAGCGCCGGAATCCTCTTGTACAAGATCGACACCGATGGGCTGTTGCACGTCTTGATCGCGCACATGGGCGGACCGTTCTGGGCAAAAAAGGACGACCATGCCTGGTCAATTCCAAAGGGTGAGTATGGATCTGATGAGGACCCCAAATCTGCGGCCACTCGAGAGTTTGCGGAGGAGATGGGGTCTCCGCTCCCGGAGGGTGCCCTCGTCGACCTCGGTGTGGTGAAGCAGTCGAGCGCCAAATCGGTCACTGCGTATGCGCTGCAGGCCGACTTCGACGCCGACAACATCACGAGCAATACCTTCGAGATGGAGTGGCCGCCGCGATCAGGTCGAAAGCAGAGCTTCCCCGAAGTCGACCGGGCAGCGTGGTTCGACATCGGCACGGCACGCACGAAGCTGGTGAAGGGGCAAGCGCCATTTCTGGATCGTTTGGCGGCCCAGGTCCAGAGCGAGGGTCAGAGCAGCCCGAACCAGTAAATCGTGCAGGCCAGGATGAAAACGATCACGGTCTCCATGGCTTCCTCCTCCTCCCCGTGCCCGACTATATCCATGATCGGGTACAGCGCGGAGATTCGTCACGCATCGGTTTAGTCACGCCTGAATCCGCAAGGTATCCAGGCGAATTCGGAATCCGCTTCGCGGGTAGCGAGACCAGTAAGGGCACCATCTTCTCGCGAAGATGATGCCCTTACTGTCGTCTCAACCAACGAGTCGGGGTGGCGGGATTTGAACCCACGACCTCTTCGTCCCGAACGAAGCGCGCTACCAAGCTGCGCCACACCCCGTGCATTGCGACCTGACGTAGCTTACAACAGCGAAGGTGGGGACATTAAACCGGCAGGTGAGCGGCCACCAGCGCATAGTTATCGTTGCAAAATCGGGCCGAACTGCGACCGAAACTATGCACTCGACTCACTGGTGACGTGTGATGCGCCGTGACCGGAGTCCACGTTGGACTGTCGGGGTGGGGCAGCGATCAACGTCAGCAGCGTCGCCTCGGGACGGCAGCAGAAGCGCGCCGGCGCCCACGGTGATGTACCGACACCTGCGGACACGTGCAGTTGGGTGTGTGCGCCCCACTTCGACGGTCCCTTCACCCGTGACCTGTCGATATTGCAGTTCGTCACCAGTGCACCGTAGAACGGCAGGCACAACTGACCGCCGTGCGTGTGACCGGCAAGAACGAGGTCGTAACCGTCGTTCGCGAACTGGTCGAGCACGCGTGGTTCGGGGGAGTGGGTCAGACCCAGTCGCAAGTCGGCCAACGGATTCGGCTGGCCCGCAACGGTCTCGTACCGGTCCCGCTCCAAGTGGGGGTCGTCGACGCCGGCGCTCGCGATCCGCACGCCCGCCACTTCGAGCTCGCGCCGCACGTGAGTGAGGTCGTGCCAACCGCGTTCGGTGAATGCCGCCCGCAGGTCTTGCCACGGGAGCGGCTCACCGTGAACTCGTTTGTGGTCCTTCTTGAAGTACTTCAGCGGGTTCTTCGGCACAGGGGCGAAGTAGTCGTTGCTGCCGAAGACGAACAACCCCGGGCGAGCGAGCAATCCGCCCATCGCCTGAACAACCGCCGGCACCGCCTTCTGGTGCGAGAGATTGTCGCCGGTGTTGACCACGAGGTCAGGCTCGAGACTGTCGAGTTCGCGGAGCCACCGCTGCTTCAGCTTCTGTCCCGGCGTCATGTGCAGATCGCTGATGTGCAGCACCCGAAGCGTCGAAGCCCCAGGCTCCAGCACAGGCATGGTGGTCTCGCGGAGCGTGAAGGCGTTGCGCTCGATGATGGATGCGTATCCGATTCCGAGTGCAGCAGCCCCCGCCGCACCTCCGACGGTGCGCTTGATAACGGTACTCGAGAGTGCTGGCACCACCTAAGGATAATTGACCCGCAAAATCTGGGCGCGGTTGTGCCGTGTGCTCGCGTAACTTGAAGCTCATGGCGGAACTCAAAGCACAACTGCGCTCGGACATGACCGCTGCGATGAAGGCGAAAGACCCACTCCGGCTCGCAACGTTGCGGTTGCTCCTTGCAGCCGTACAGACCGAAGAAGTCTCGGGCAAGGAGTCGCGCGACCTCACCGACGACGAGATCCTGAAGGTGCTCGCTAAGGAGTCGAAGAAGCGCGGCGAATCGGCCGAGATCTACACCGAGAACGGCCGCGGCGAACTTGCCGCGAAAGAGCGGGCCGAGGCGCAGATCATCGACGAATATCTACCGACACAGCTGACCGATGCGGAGGTCGCGGACGTCGCTGACACTGCGATCGCACAGGTGGCCGAAGAAATCGGCGAGCGGCCGGGTATGCGTCAGATGGGCCAGGTCATGAAGGCAGCCAACGCCCTTGCCGCCGGAAAGGCCGACGGTTCGCGCGTTTCGGCGGCGGTCAAAGCGCGGCTGTAGCCACTACCTGGGTAGTGGGGGCAACGGCGGCAGTGGCAACGGCGGAAGCCCTCCGGGTCTCGGGATGCCGGGCGGCGGCGGGCTTCCGGGGCGCGGTACGTTGCGCTGGCTGCCGTCGCTGATGTAGATCGTGACCGTCGAGCCGGGGATCGACGACCCGGAGGGCGACGATCCCGTCACGGTTCCGCGGCTCTGCGATCCGCCGGTCGTCACCGCGTTGACCTTGAAGCCCGCACTGGTGAGGGCCGCGGTCGCGGCGCCTTGACTCATCCCGGCCACGTTGGGGACCTGAGCGTTCTGTGAGCCGCGGACGTACTTCTGATCGATCGGCGGCAATGCAGGCGGCGGACCGGTCGAAATGATCGGTTTGATCGCGTTGTACCAGGTGCGTGCCGGTTCGTTACCGCCGTAGAGGTTGCCGTTCCCGCAGTTGCGCAGCGGGGAGGAGCAGATCTCGCCCGGGGTGGGGGTATCGCCGTATACGTACGCGGCGCCGGCGAATGCATTGGTGAATCCGAGGAATCCCGATGACCTGTGGGATTCGGTGGTACCGGTCTTACCGGCGACCGGGTAGGACCAGCCCGCAGACCCGGCGGCGGCCGCCGAGGTGCCGGCGCCCTGATCGTCCTTGCTCAACGCGTTGGCGAGGGTGTTCGCCAGGCCGGGCTCGACGACCTGCTCACATGCCTGCTGGGACAGCGAAACCGGCTTTCCTTCGCGATCGAAGATCGAATCGATCGGGGTCGGCGGGCACCACTTGCCGCTCGACGCCAGAGTTGCGGCGACGTTGGACAGCTCGAGCGGATTCACCGACGTCGGGCCGAGCGTGAACGAACCGAGGTTCTGTTCCTTGATCATGTCGGCCAGGCTCTGATCGCCCTCACCCGAGCTGCCGGGGGTGGTGTAGGACCGCAATCCGAGCCGCACCGCCATGTCGACAGTCGGCGTGACACCCACAGCTTGAATGAGCTTGACGAACGCGGTGTTCGGTGACGTCGCGAGTGCCTCGGTGACCGACATCGGCGACTTGTAGTTGCCGGCGTTCTCGACGCAATACGTTGCGGGCGGGCAGCCTTTCGCGCCGCCATTGCCGAGCCCCTTGGCTTCGAAACGGCGGGGAACGTCGAGTGAGGCGTTGGTGCCGAGGCCCTTTTCCATCGCCGCCGCGGTGGTGAAGATCTTGAAGATCGACCCCGCGCCGTCGCCGACCATCGAGTACGGCTGCGGCTGAACGGTCTCGTGCGCGTCACCGTTCAAGCCATACGTACGGCTACTCGCCATCGCCAGCACCCGGTGGGAGTCCTGACCAGGAGCAATGACGTTCATGACCTCAGCGATGTCTTTGAGGTTCGGATTCGCGGCGCTGATGACAGCCGCCCTGGTGGAGTTCTGAACGGCGGGGTCCAGGGTGGTCTTGATGAGGTATCCGCCGCGGTCGATCTGCTCGCGGCTGATACCGGAATTCGCGAGGTACGCCAACGCGTAGTCGCAGAAGAAGCCGCGGTCATTCGCGGCGATGCAGCCTCGTGGCAGGCCCTTCGGCTCCGGCAGCACCTCGAGCGGCTGGGTCTTGGCCTCCCGGATCTCTGCGGCGCGGCTCGGAATGTTCTGGATCATCGTGTCCAGGACGGTGTTCCGACGCTCCAACACGCCCTCCGGATTCGTGTACGGATTGAGCTTGGAGCTCGACTGCACCATGCCCGCGAGCATCGCTGCCTGTGTGAGGTTCAGTTCCGATGCGTCGACGCCGAAGTAGGTCTGGGCTGCGTCCTGGATCCCGAACGACGAGTTTCCGAACGGCACGAGGTTGAGGTATCTGGTGAGGATCTCGTCCTTGGTCAGTTTCTCGTCGAGCGTGAGCGCCATCCGGATCTCGCGGATCTTGCGGGCCGGAGTCGTCTCGATCGCTGCCCGGCGCTCGGCGTCTGTCTTGGCGACGACAAGCAGCTGGTAATTCTTCACGTACTGCTGGTCGATCGTCGATGCGCCTTGCTGCACCTCACCCGTTGTGGTGTTGGTGAGGAATGCGCGCAGGGTGCCCTGCCAGTCCACGCCCTGGTGCTCGGCGAACCGCTTGTCCTCGATCGAGACGATGGCCAGTTTCATCTCGTTGGAGATCTTGTCGCTCGGTACTTCGAAGCGGCGTTGGTCGTAGAGCCAGGCAATCGGGTTGCCAGCTGCGTCGACCATCGTCGATACGGCCGGCACCGTGCCTTCTACGAGCTCGGCCGAGACGTTGTCGACGGTGTCTGCTGCCCGGTTCGAGAGGTAGCCGAATCCGCCGGCTATCGGGAAGAGGAGGCCCGCTACGAGCACGGCAGCGAGCAGGCAACTACCGAACAACTTGGCGAGCGTATTTGATACCGACACGCTAGACAGACTACGTGCCGATCCTGCTCGCAACGAGGCGGCGGCAGGCGATGACGTGCGAATCCGCGTCGTGTTGGCGGCCTATGGACGGACGTACCAAAAAATCGGGCGCTGACTCTTGCGCGGGAACCGTCTAGTTCCCTAGATTGACTGCAGTGTGATACAGCTAACACTGAACGCAGAAATGTGGTGTAGATCGCGGTGGTGATAATTTTTGCGCCCCCAAGCTACGCGTATTTCTTGGAGCGCCGTGAATACGGTGTTCGGACCGCAAAGGGGCAAACCGAATGCACATGACCACCCCAATCGCCCGACTGGACGTAGAACAAGCGGAAGCCCGAATCGCCTGGGTATCGCAAGCCCGATGTAGAGAGGTTGATCCCGACCAGTTATTCGTTCGTGGTGCAGCGCAACGAAAAGCCGCGACCATCTGTCGGCATTGCCCGGTCCTGATGCAGTGCGGGGCAGACGCATTGGACAACCGAGTCGAATTCGGTGTCTGGGGTGGCATGACCGAGCGGCAGCGGCGCGCATTGCTCAAGCAGCATCCCGAAGTGGAGTCCTGGTCGGAGTTCTTCGAATCCCAACGGCATCACCAGCCAGCACTGCTGAGCGGCGCGGGGTAATCCGCGCCGCTTAACTTTTCGAGGCTGAAACAGTTGCATTCCACAAATTGAGTTCAGCCTCGAAGAGTCAGCAAATCTCCAACAGCGCGAAGTGCTTCGAGATCGGTCACTTCGAACGGCAGCGATGCGATGCTGACGATCGGAACCCGAGGATGCGCTCCGGTAAAACGTTGCAGCAGGTGCTGTTCCCGCTTCGCCGTCTGTGCTCGTTGCGCGTGTATGCGCAGAACGCCCGCCGCCAGTTCGGATTCCGGTGACTGCCCGTTGCCAGCGAGTTGATCCGCGGCAGTGAGCGCATGGTCGGCCGAGAGCGACGACAACACCGGGTGCGTGCGGTTGAGTACCAGGCCTGCAAGTGGCATGTTCTCGCTGCTCAGGCGGTCGACGAAGTACGACGCTTCACGCAACGCATCGGGTTCCGCAGCCGCGACAACCACAAATGCTGTTCCCGGACGAGAAAGCAGCTCGAAGGTTCGCTGCGACCTGGCCCGGAATCCGCCGAACATGGTGTCGAGCGATTGTACGAACATCGATGCGTTGCTGAGCATTTCACCGCCGACGATGGTGGAAACGCCTTTGAGTGCCAGACCCATTGCGCCGGTAACGAAGCGGCCGACGCCGCGACCGGGTGCCATGAAGATCCGGATCATGCGGCCATCGAGGAAGGCGCCGAGTCTCTTAGGCGCGTCGAGGAAGTCGAGTGCGTTGCGCGACGGTGGAGTGTCGACAACGATCAGATCCCACAGGCCCTGGTCGGAGAGCTGTCCGAGCTTCTCCATCGCCATGTATTCCTGTGTGCCGCCGAACGATGAAGCCGCTGTTTGATAGATGGGGTTGGCGAAGATCGCCTCTGCCTTGTCTGGTGCGTGTTCGATGACCATGTCGTCGAACGTGCGCTTCATGTTCAACATCATCGCTTGCATCTCGCCCTTGACCTCAGGGCCCAATTTCACTGGCTGCGGGTCGTTGTCGAGGTTCTCGACACCGAGCGCCTGGGCGAGCCGCCGGGCGGGATCGATGGTGAGCACGACGACCTTGCGGCCGTGCTCGGCCGCCCGCAACGCCAGCGCTGCTGCTGTCGTGGTTTTGCCGACACCGCCGGCACCGCAGCACACGATGAGGTTGGTCTTGGGGTCTTTGAGAATTCGGTCGATCTCCAGCGCGGGCGCTGTAGGAGCTGTCATCGCACACCCTGTTCGGTCAAGCGAGCGGCCAATTCGTAGAGCCCGCCGAGGTCGACTCCCTCAGCGAGGGCGGGAAGGTGGATCCGGGCGACGTCGACTTTATCCAGCTCCGCAGCGCTGTCGTCCTGCGACTGCAAAGTTGCCGAGTGCTCGGTTGTTTCGGTGAGAAGACCCTCGAAGTCCGTGTCCGATAGCTTGATTCCGGCTTGGGCAAGGCCGTTGCGGAGTGCCTCGGAATGAATTTTCCCGGTAGCAGCCTCGGAGCGGACCTCCTTGGCCAAGATGCCCTGGGATGCGCGGTTGACGATCACCGTGCCGACCGTGAGATCGGCAGCGGTCAAGTCTGCGACCGCATCTGCGGTTTCCTGCACCGGCAATGCCTCGAGCAGGGTCACCAGATGCACAATGGTGTCTTCCGAATGCAGCAGCCGGACAACGCCATCGCTCTGATTGGCCACTGGGCCGCCCTTGGCGAGTTCGGCCATAGCCTTCGTCACATCCAGGAAAGTGGCGATCCGGCCGGTGGGCGGCGAGTCGACGACGATCTCGTCGTAGACGCGCTTACCCGACTTGTCGGTGCGGATCACGCATTCCTTGATCTTGCCGGTGAGGATCACGTCCCGCAGCCCAGGCGCCAGCGTCGTCACGAACTCGATGGCACCCATACGGCGCATCGCGCGGCCGGCGAAGCCGAGGTTGTAGAACATGTCCAGGTATTCGAGAAACGCATGCTCGGTGTCGATCGGAAGCGCGACAACTTCGCCGCCCCCGTCGGCCGTCGCAACCTTCGTTTCCGTTGGGGATAGCGGCGGAACATCGAAGAGCTGCGCGATGCCCTGTCGCCCCTCGACTTCGATGAGGAGGACGCGCCGACCACCCGCCGCGAGGGCGAGTGCGAGCGCTGCAGCGACGGTTGACTTGCCGGTTCCGCCTTTGCCTGAGACGAAGTGCAGCCGCGCCTTTGCGGCCTTTTCCGGCCACTTGTCCTCGAGCGGATTCTCGAGCGGTTTCTCTAGTGATGACACGTGTCTGAGACTATAGGTCGGTATGTGAGCGAGCCCAGAGATGACGGAAATCAGTGATTCAGCACACTTCGGGCGTCAGCATGCGGGGGACCGTCCAGCGGCAATCGCCGTAGGGATACCCTCGCCCACATGACAGAACTCACGAAATGGGAGTACGCGACGGTTCCGCTGCTCACCCACGCGACCAAACAAATCCTCGACCAGTGGGGCGTGGACGGGTGGGAGCTCGTGAGCGTTCTTCCCGGCCCGACCGGAGAACAGCACGTCGCTTACCTGAAGCGTCCGAAGGGCTGAGCCATGGCCGACTGGAAGCGCAATCTCGCTGAACTCGGGCTGGAAGTGCCACCGGTCGTGAAACCGCTGGCCGCGTACACGCCAGCGGTCCGATCAGGTTCGCTCGTCTACACCTCGGGCCAGTTGCCGATTGTGGACGGCGACCTGAAGTACGCAGGCAAGGTCGGAGCCGACGTGTCCGTCGACGATGCGAAGGCTGCCGCCCAGATCTGCGCGCTGAATGCCCTCGCCGCCGTACACGATCTCGTCGGGCTCGACGAGGTGGTGCGCATCGTGAAGGTCGTCGGATTCGTGGCGTCGGCGCCAGGATTCACCGATCAGCCGATCGTCATCAACGGGGCATCTGAGTTTCTCGGTGCCGTCTTCGGTGAAGCAGGTGTGCACGCTCGGTCGGCTGTCGGTGTTGCCGAACTGCCGAAGAACACGCCTGTCGAGGTCGAGTTGATCGTCGAGGTCCGGTAGGGCACGCAGGGACTCACAGGCAAGGCTTAATGTGGGCTGATGGCGCTCACGCATCCCGCATATGGCCTACTCCGCGAAGTCACACCGACCGCATCGGTGTTGCTCGCGAATAATCCCGGGAAGATGACCCTCGACGGGACCAATACCTGGATTCTGCGAGCCGAGGGCAGTGAAGAGTGTGTCGTCGTCGATCCGGGCCCGCGGATCAAGGCCCACATATCGGCGATCGCGGACGTCGCTGGGCCGGTTGCACTCACGTTGGTCACGCATCGCCACTTCGACCACACGGCGGGCCTGAAGCGACACATCAAGCTGACGGGTAGCCCAGTTCGATCGGCGGATCCCAAGTTCTTGCACCAGTCCGACGAGCCGTTGCGTGACGGCGAGGTGATCGAAGCGGCGGGACTGCGGATCACCGTCCTCGCCACTCCCGGACACACGGGCGATTCGGTCAGCTTCGTGCTCGACGACGCTGTGTTGACCGGCGACACGATTCTGGGGCGCGGAACCACGGTGATCGATGTCCGTGACGGCACGCTCGCCGACTACTTGGATTCGATGGACCGCTTGGTGGCGGTCGGCGAGGGGAAGGCATTACTTCCCGCGCACGGCCCCGATCAGGCAGACGCCGCCGCGGTCGCGCGTTATTACATCGCGCATCGGCACGAGCGGCTCGATCAGGTTCGGGCCGCGCTCGCGCAGATCGGACCCGACGCGAAGCCCATGGCTGTTGTTCGGCACGTCTATTCAGACGTCGACAAGAAACTGTGGCCCGCGGCGCGGCAGTCGGTGAAGGCACAGCTGGCGTACCTGCGCCGCTGACCGGCCACGGACCGACGAGCTAGCGGGCGCGTCGGGCGAGTCGCTCGGAGTCCGAGATCAGGACGCTCTTGCCTTCGAGACGCAACCATCCGCGATGCGCGAAGTCGGCGAGTGCCTTGTTCACAGTTTCCCGAGACGCACCGACGAGCTGCGCGATCTCTTCCTGCGTGAGATCGTGCGTGACCCGAAGTGATCCGGCTTCCTGCGTGCCGAACCGCTGCGCGAGCTGCAGCAGCGCCTTGGCGACGCGGCCGGGTACGTCGGTGAAGATCAGGTCGGCGAGGTTGTTGTTCGTGCGGCGCAACCGTCGGGCCAAGACCCGTAGCAACTGTTCGGCGATCTCTGGGCGCTGATCGATCCACGCCTTCAACGCGTCGCGGTCCATGCTGACTGCACGCACCTCCGTGACTGTTGTCGCGGTCGAGGTTCGCGGACCCGGATCGAAGATCGACAGCTCGCCGAACATGTCGGAGGGACCCATGATGGTCAGCAGATTCTCGCGACCGTCGGGTGAGCGTCGTCCGAGCTTCACCTTGCCCGAAACGATGATGTACAGCCGGTCGCCCGGCTCGCCCTCGTTGAACACGACGTGTCCACGCGGGAAGTCGACCGGTTGTAGCTGCTTGGTGAGTGCGGCGATCGCCGAGGGCTCGACGCCTTGGAAGATGCCGGCTCTGGCCAGGGCCTCGTCCACGTGTGCTCCTTTTAGGCTGAAGGTGTTCAGACTGGGATTCGTCGGAACTCCGCGCAACCCTCGGGCGACTCGCGTGAGCGAGGCACAGGGAAGCGACGGTATCGAGAGTGCAGTCTACTTCGCACATGCCCAACGGTAGTGACAGAGGCCACGCCACGCATCGCGTTTCGCGGTGACAGGGTCCTTCTAGCGTTCCTGGAAGTCGATCGAATCGCGGTTTTAGGCGCTCAACTAGCCCGTCGGGCGCTCAATTGCGCTTCGGCTTGGCGAATCGCGCCGTCGGGATTGCGCCGTCGATGAAATCGGGCGAGCAATTCCGGGAAGCTGTCCTTCGCGAGGGCTGCGACCTCGGCTGTGCTCGCTTTGTCGAGGAACTCCTGAACCTCTTGTTCGCGCACAGTGAGCCGGCTCAGACGCGACTCGACACGTTCCATAGCCAGCGCGAAAATCATCAGCAGCACCGGGAAGAGCACCACAGCGAGTCCTTGCATACTTGAGGAGTAAACACGGCGAAGGTCTCAGAACGAACACGGCGCCAGTAATCTTGTCGGACTTTATCCGTACAGTTATGAGGTGCGGGTGACTAAAGCAAAGGGAGACGAGCCAGTGGCTGCGGCGCGTTCAGGTGCCGAAACCAAGCTTGGTCTCGTGCGGCGTGCGCGACGGATGAACCGGAGGCTTTCCGAGGCCTTTCCGCACGTCTATTGCGAGCTCGACTTCACGAACCCGCTCGAATTGGCTGTTGCCACAATCCTTTCCGCCCAGTGCACGGATAAGCGAGTCAACGAGACGACGCCCGCGGTCTTTGCGAAGTACCGCAGCGCGCGCGACTATGCCGAGGCCGATCGGGCCGAACTTGAGGAATACATCCGGGCTACGGGCTTTTACCGCAACAAGACCAATTCGCTGATCGGCCTAGGGCAAGCGCTGCTCGAACGCTTCGAGGGTGAGGTTCCGCACACGCTCGACGAGTTGGTGACGCTGCCTGGCATCGGGCGCAAGACTGCCAACGTGGTCCTCGGCAATGCGTTCGACATTCCTGGGATCACCGTCGACACGCACTTCGGCCGGCTCGTACGGCGGTGGCAGTGGACGGCAGAAGAAGATCCGGTGAAGGTTGAGCATGCGATCGGTGCGCTGATCGAGCGCAAGGAATGGACGTTGCTGTCGCACCGGGTGATCTTCCACGGTCGCCGGGTGTGTCACTCCCGCAAACCAGCGTGCGGGGTGTGCGTCCTCGCGAAGGATTGTCCGTCTTTCGGTCTCGGACCCACTGACCCCGAAACTGCCGCGAAGCTGGTGAAAGGTCCCGAGACGGACCATCTGCTCGCGTTGGCCGGTTTGTGACGTGAGCCTTTCCAATAACGGGCGGTGGACGCTCGCCGCCCTCGTCGCGATTGTGGCGCTGATTGTGGCGTTGTGGCCGCGGGGCGACGACGGCACTGGCGCGACGGCAGGACCATCGGCGACGCCGGTGCGTACCGAGGCCGTCGCAGACGCTGGAGAACTCGCGGATGCTCGTGCGAAGGCGAACTTGCCGGGGTGCCCGCAACCTGGAGGTTCGCCGGCGGCTGGAGAGCTCACGGCGATCACTCTCGAGTGCATCGGCGATGGGCAGCCGATCGACCTAGCTGCGGCGCTCGCGGGGAAGCCGGCGTTGCTCAACGTGTGGGCCTACTGGTGTGCGCCGTGTGCCGTGGAGCTGCCGCACCTGCAGGAGTATGCGGCGCGTGCGGGATCGGCGATTAACGTGATGACCGTGCATTCCGATCCCGATGAGCTTCGTGCCCTCGCCCGCCTCGCTGACCTCGGGGTCCGGTTGCCGGGCGTGCAGGACAGCAACAAGGCGGTAGTCGATGCAATTGCGGCGCCGAATGTGTTGCCGTTGTCGGTACTGATCCGGGCCGACGGCACCGTTGCCACGGTGATCGCGAAATCCTTCGACAGTGTTGACGAGATCAGCGAAGCCGTGCGCGAGAATCTGGGCGTTGCCGCATGAAACCGAATCCGGCGACCGCGCCCGACTGGCTGCGACGAGTCACACACGAGCCACCGGTCGACACGACCGGCGTAAACCCGGTCCTCGCCCGATATGCAAGCGCCGATCCGGACGCGCGCAAGGCTGCGGTCCTCGTGCTGTTCGGTGGCTCGCGCGATGCCGATCCGAACGCCGTGGGTGGTTTGCCGGCAGACGCCGACGTATTGCTGACCCAGCGGGCGTCGACTCTGCGTGAGCACAGGGGCCAGGTTGCCTTTCCCGGCGGCGGCAGCGATCCCGAAGACGACGGCCCGATCGCGACAGCGCTTCGCGAGGCGCAGGAGGAGACGGGGCTCGAACCCGAAGGGGTGGACGCGCTCGCAGTCTTGCCTGGCATCTACGTTCCGCCGTCGCGGTTCGACGTCACTCCCGTCGTCGGATACTGGCGAACGCCGAGCCCAATCCGCGTCGTCGATCGGGGAGAGGCGGAGCGCGTCGTTCGAGTCCAGCTGCATAACCTGCTCGACCCCGACAACCGCTTCATCGTCAGGCACCCGCTCGGCTATCAGGGTCCGGCATTCATGGTGGACGGAATGGTCGTCTGGGGATTCACCGGCGGAATTCTCGCCGGTCTGCTCGCTGTCTCCGGCTGGGAAACCGAGTGGGACCACACCGACGTCCGTGATCTGGAGTCGACGCTTGCGGCCGCCGGTATGGCGGACTCGCTGATCGTGTCGCCGCAACCGGATTCACCCGCGCTGCGAGGGGCGGACACATGACCGGCTCCGCGTGGTTGGACATCGGTGTACTCCTGGTGGCGCTGCTCGCCGCATCGTCGGGGTGGCGGCAGGGCGCTGTCGCGTCCGCGCTGGCGTTTCTCGGCGTCGTGCTCGGTGCGGTTGCCGGGATCTTGATCGCGCCGCACATCCTCGTTCATGTCGACGAAGGCCGGACCCGGGTTCTCGCCGGCGTCTTGCTGATCGTCACGCTCGTGATCATCGGTGAAGTCGCCGGTATGGTCCTCGGTCGCGCGGCCCGCAGCGGTATGCACAGCCCCGCGGCGCGAGCAGTGGACAGCGTCATCGGCGCGGGCCTGCAGGCAGTAGCCGTTCTGGTCGCGGCGTGGCTGCTCGCCGTCCCGTTGACCACCTCGTCGCAACCGGATGTTGCTGCGGCGGTTCGTGGTTCGCAGGTGCTCGCGAAAGTCGACGAGGTCGCACCGGAATGGATGCGCCAGCTGCCGAAGGAGTTCTCTGCCCTGCTCGATACGTCGGGTCTCCCCGATGTCATCGGACCCTTCGGTCGGACGCCGATCACAACTGTCGAGCCGCCAGATCCGAGCGTGCTCGCAAGCCCTGTCGCTGCAGCCTTGCAATCGAGTGTGCTGCGCATTCGCGGCGTCGCCCCGAGTTGCCAACGCGCGCTGGAGGGTTCCGGATTTGTCGTCGCGCCGGAGCGGGTCATGACCAACGCTCACGTGATTGCGGGGACGTCCGGGGTCAGTGTGGACACCGCCGATGGTCCGCTCGACGCGCAAGTAGTGCTGTTCGATCCGGCTGTCGACATCGCGATCCTTGCTGTACCAGGGCTGCGTGAGCCGGTCGTCACCTTCGCGCCGCAGCCCGCCCGAACTGGAGAGAACGCCATCGTTCTCGGGTACCCCGGCGGTGGGCCGTACACGGCGAGTGCAGCCAGAGTTCGCGAGACCCTCGACCTCACGGGACCGAACATCTACCGTTCGGCGACGGTCGAACGCGAGGTCTACACGGTTCGCGGATCGATCAGGCAAGGCAACTCCGGCGGACCGCTCGTGGACGACCAGGGGCGGGTGCTCGGCGTCGTGTTCGGCGCGGCGATCGACAACAGTGACACTGGGTTCGTGCTCACGAATTCAGAAGTGTCCAAGCAGATTTCACTTGCCGAGCAGGTCGACGTGACGGTGGAAACGGGCGCCTGCATCCTCTAGCGGTTCACGTGCGAGCGAAGCGCGCCACTTCTGCGTTGACCTCGTCCGGGTTCTCCTGGTGGACGTAGTGGCCGCCTGCGGCGACCGTGTACAGCTGCCTGTGCGGTGCCCACCGGGTGCAGCGCCGCAGTGTGCTGACGAGGATGTACCCGTCGAGGTCGCCATGAATCTGCAACACGGGAATCGTGAGAATCTCGTCCATGGTGGCCATGAATCGGCGACCGTCCGGACGCCATTGGCTGCGGAATGCCCACCGCTGGTACTCCAACGCCGAGTGCGCGACGCCGGGGATCTGGATCGCGGATCGCATACGCCGGGCAGCTTCGGAGAACTCCTGGGTCCGCAGCCACGCTGGACCGGAGCGCAGCCGAAGAAGCCGCTCGACTTCGAAGCCGTCTTCGCGGACCAGCTTTCGTTCGGGTACCAGCGGCACCTGGTACTGCACGAACGATGGCAGCCACGCGGCCCGCTGCGGGCCGTCTCGCAGGACGCCACGCTTGAGTGCGATCGGATGCGGCGAGCTGATCAGACCGATGGATCGCACGAGCCGCGGATGGAGCACCGCTGTCGCCCAGCACACGAGCCCACCGTCCGCGTGTCCCAGGAGCATCGCATCGGTGTGGCCGAGCGCGCGGATGAGACCAGCGATGTCGCCTGCGAGCGTCCAGCCGTCGTAGCCGCGCGGTGGCTTGTCGGAGTCGCCGTAGCCGCGTAGGTCGACCGCAACCGCGTGATATCCGGCTTCGGTCAGCGCCGCCAGCTGGTGCCGCCACGTCCACCAGAAGTCGGCAAATCCATGCAACATCACGATGAGCGGTGCATCTGGACGCGCACCTTCCGCTTCGACTACGTGGAAGCGAATGCCGTTCGCGTGCACGTCGCGGTGCGTCCACGGACCGTCGATGCGGGCGGTGGAAGGGTCGGGGTACTCCACGGCGGCGCTCAAGAACGCGGGAGTGCGGTGGTGGACACAGTTGTTCGGCTTAGCGGCCGAGAGCTCCGGTGGCGTGTTTGGCATCGAAGCCGTCGTCCGATACGCCCGGCAAGATTGTCCTGGCCTCTCTTAGGGAATCGATCGTCTTCTCAGGCGCACGGATCTTGCGTACGCGCAGGTAACCGATGAACGCGAGGAAGACAGCGAAGAAGACCATCGCAAGGAACACGAGCAGGAATGCGACCCAGCGCGGCATCCACACGTCGAGCAGCTCGGCGCTGAAGAAGAAGAAAAAGAAGGTGCTGAACAACAGAACGGTCAACGCGAGAATGAAGAGAACGCTGCCCTGCAGTGCCTTCCTGATCTCGCTGGTGACCTCGGCCTTCGCCAGTGCCACTTCCGCGCGTACCAACGTGGAGACCTGAGTCGTCGCATCCTTGACCAGATCACCGATACTGCCGGATCCGGGCGCGTTCACATCCGTGAGCGGGATTGCGGTGATCGTGGTTGGGACACCAGCGTCGGGCGCGGCATGGCGACCTCCGGTTTTGTCCCCGTTGCTGCGGTTCGTGAAGCTCACTTGTCAACCCCTCCGGTTGCTCTTGTTCATCGCCTACACAGTCGGTACCACAACGCCTCGCCCCGACTTACTGCTCGACCACTGCGTCCCGTCGCGCTTGATGGGCGCGGCCGCGTCGCAACAGTAGCGCCGATCCAATCAGCGATGCGGTCAAAGACGTGATCAGGACCGATGCCTTCGCAAGTTCTGCGTTTGCCTCGTTGCCCGCGCCGCTCAATGCGAGTTCTGCTACGAGAAGGCTAACGGTAAACCCAATCGCGCCGAGCACCGACAGGGCGAACATGTCTCTGTTGCCGAGGTTCGCGGGGCGCGTCGCGATTCCGAGTCGTATGCACAGCCAGCTGACGCCGAAGATTCCGATCGTCTTCCCTAGTAGCAGCCCCGCGATGATGGCCAGCGAGATCCGGTCCGTGAACAGCTGTCCGAAGATGTGCGAGTTCAACGGAACTCCCGAGGCGAACAGGGCGAACAGCGGAACACAGAACACTGCGGAGATCGGCTGAATCCGGTGCTCGAGTCGAGTGGCCGGTGCCTCGGACTCGGAAGGGTCCTTCCGCACGCGCGTCAGCAGTCCCAGGATGACACCGGCCAATGTCGCGTGGACGCCGGACTCATGGAATGCGTACCAGGTCAGGAGTGCGAGCGGTACGTACAAGAACGGAGTGGTGATGCGGCGGTGCTGGGCGTAGGCATACGCGGCCAGGCCCATCGCCGCCGTTGCGAGCCACAGCATCGCGATGCTGGCGGTGAACAACACGGCGATCAGGATGATCGCGAGAAGATCGTCCACCACCGCGAGGCTGAGCAAGAACACGCGTGCGCCGGCCGGGATTCGCGACCCCGTCAAAGCCAGCACAGCAAGGGCGAATGCGATATCGGTTGCTACCGGGATGGCCCAGCCGCGGTCCATCCCCGGAGCGCCGTAGCCGACAACCGCTGCGATGAGTGCGGGAACGACGACGCCGCCGCACGCGGCGATGATCGGCAGCAGTGCCTTCTTGCGATCAGCGAGCTCGCCGACCACCAGTTCGCGTTTGAGTTCCAGCCCGGCAACGAAAAAGAACACTGCGAGCAAGCCGTCCTGAGCCCACGAGCCGATGCTGAGGTCGAGATGAATTGCGCTCGGCCCGATCGCGAAGTCGCGAACGGCGGCGTAGGACGCTGCGACTGGAGAATTCGCCCAGATGACGGCAACAGCGGCCGCAACAAGGAGAATTGCACCGCCTACCGTTTCTGTTCGCAGGTAGCGCGTCAGCTCGGAGCGCAGCGGCTGGATCACGGATGGCCTCTCGAAGAGATAAAGGAAAAAGGGTCGCTTCAGCTATGCCGACCAGACTTCCCGGCGCTCCGAGATGATCTTAACGTGTTCCTTACGCGTGCCTCGTCCGCTCAGCGTTTCTTGATGTTTTCGAAGACTTTGGGGTCGACGAGGGTGGAGACGTCGCCGAGTTCGCGGCCTTCGGCGACGTCGCGGAGGAGGCGTCGCATGATTTTGCCGGAGCGGGTTTTGGGGAGTTCGGGGACGAT
>JBBSKP010000034.1:0-29491 GCA_038256175.1 Mycobacteriales bacterium | reverse complement strand
TTGCTCGACACGATCGTCGTTCGGAGCGTCCTTGTTCCGGCGCTCGCTCACGACATCGGCAAATCGATCTGGTGGCCGTCGACGCTGGCCCGCGGAAAGGACTAGTGCGCGACCTCGGCTGAGGAAGCCTTCGCCGGAGCAGATCCGTTGGCAGACGGGCCTAGCGTTGGCGGGGCGTCGGCAACTGGTGGCGCCGCGCTGCGCTGCCGACTCCAACGGAACACCGCCGCACCCGTCGCGAGCGTCGCGGCAATCGTTCCGCCGATGATGAGGCGTCGGCCTAGCCGGGAGCGACCGGCCTTCTCGGCTGCTGGAGTGTCGTCCCCTGCGGCAAGGGCGGCGATGTCGACGCCCGATTGGCGCACCTTGTCAATGCCCTTCTTCGTAAGCACGACTGCGTGCTTGGTCAGCAGCGCGCCGATGCCGCCGGTGCCGGCCACGAGTGAAATCGCACCCGAACCGACCTGCCGTAGCGAACTCGCGTACGTCCGAGGTTGTGAGGGGTCGATCAGAATCTCCGGCTCGAGCTCGACGATAGGAGCTTCGGCGATGGTCGCAGCTGACTTCCTGAGGATCATGACTCCACTGTGGCATAACTGCGGGGAAGAGCGCAGTAACTTCTCCATCCGGCAGCAGCGCGCGCGTCGCATGGCACGATGTTGGGGTGACTGCACCCAACAAGACCTCCACTGCAACGTTGCACACCAACCGGGGCGACATCAAGATCGACCTCTTCGGCAACCACGCGCCGAAGACTGTCGGAAACTTCGTCGGCCTCGCTGACGGCTCCAAGGAGTACACGACCAAGAACGCATCCGGCGGGACAAGCGGACCGTTCTACGACGGGGCGGTTTTCCACCGCGTCATCTCCGGTTTCATGCTGCAGGGCGGTGACCCGACCGGAACCGGCTCGGGCGGCCCAGGCTATGAGTTCGGCGACGAATTCCACCCCGAACTGCAGTTCAACCGTCCGTACCTCCTCGCGATGGCGAACGCCGGACCGGGCACCAACGGATCGCAGTTCTTCATCACCGTCGGCCCGACGCCGCACCTCAACCGCAAGCACACCATCTTCGGTGAGGTTGTCGACGCCGAGTCGCGCAAGGTGGTCGACGCGATCGGCGCCACCGCGACCGACATGCGCGACCGTCCGCGGGACCCGGTCGTCATCAACAGCATCACCATTTCTTGATCGGCACAGCAGCGTGAATTACCCCGGCGGATACGGGCCGCCGCCGAGCGATCCGGGCGCCGGGGCACCTCAGCTGCCGGGTTGCGTACGCCACCCGAACCGGCCGACCGCCCTCGCGTGCTCGCGGTGCGGTCGGCCTGCGTGCCCGGATTGCCTTCGCGAGGCTGCGGTCGGTTTCCAGTGCGTCGACTGTGTCCGCGCCGGGCAACGTGACGTCCGTCCGGTTCGCACAGTCGCCGGTGCCGTCGTGCGCTCCGTTTTCACGCCTTACGTGACGTATGCGCTCATCGGGATCAATACACTTGTCTTTGCGATTACGGTCCTGCAGTCGCGCAGTCTGATGGAGAACAGCAGCGGTTCGTCGCTGTTCACATCGTGGGTGTTGTGGGCGCCTGGAGTGGCGCAAGGGCAATTCGTCCGCGTCATCGGCAGCGGGTTTCTGCACTTCGGTCCGATTCACATTCTCGTCAATATGTTCGTGCTCTATCTGGTGGGGCGCAACATCGAACTGGTCCTCGGTGGTGCGCGATACCTCAGCGTCTATCTGGTCTCGCTGCTCGGTGGGTCAGCTGCCGTACTCGTGCTACAACACGACAACGCGGCTACCGCAGGTGCATCGGGGGCGGTATTCGGCCTGTTCGGTGCCATGGCCATTGTCCTGATCAAGCAGCGCCAGAGCCCGGGTCCGGTTGTTGCGATCATCGCAATCAATGTGATCATCAGCGTGTCGCTGCCAGGAATATCGCTGTGGGGCCATCTGGGTGGTCTAGCTGCCGGAACTGCTGCCGCAACGGGGGTGCTGTTCGGACCAGGGCTCGTCGCGTCCGCTAGCCGACCGGCCACGGATCGGTCGGCTCTCCTCGTCGGCTGGATTGCGATCGCTGCCGTCGCAGCGGCAACCCTCGCGACGATATGTGTTCGCGTACTGCAACTACGCAGCCAATACGGACTCGCTTAACGGTCCGAGGGCACAAGTCCTTGGACCGTGAGCGCGTCGAACACGTCCTCCGGGTTCGCACCCAAATCCCAGCGGCCGAATATCAGCAGGCGGTCGACGCCGTCAGGTCCGCTGTGTACGTCGATCTCCAGCATCGGTACGCGTCGGCCGAGGCGCGGATAACGCACGACGCGCAGCTGGTGAATGTCGCTGCTGCTGTAGACCTCGTCCGCCCGTAGCCGCCCCACCCGCAAGCTGGGGCCGGGCAGTACCGCGAGCCGTGGTCGGCGCGCGGCTCCGAGCCCGGTGATCACCAACAGACCCACTGCGGCAAGGCCGACGAGGAGCCGTCCGGGCGGATCTGTCGGCACCGCGAGGGCGCCGATTCCGAGCGCAAATCCACCGATCGCCGTCGCAACTAGCGCCGCAGTCGGAGTTGACCAGGCGATTCGTGAGTTATCCACAGCAGTTATCCCCAATGTGGATGAATAACATTGATGTAATTGCGGTCAACGCCACCGCTGTTAACGCCACCGCTGTTAACGCCACCGCTGTTAACGCCACCGCTGTTAACGCCACCGCATAGTCATGACTAGCCCGACCACCATCAGCCCAAACCCGATCAAGAAGTTCCACGCGTTGAGGCTGCTCATCCACGAGATGTGATCGGCTGCGAGGTAGTACACGATCAGCCACGCGAGACCGGCGAGCATGAAGCCGAGCATGATGACGACGTACCACGTCGGCGAGGGACCTGCCTTGACGCGGACGGGTGTCCGGCTGGCGGGGTTGATCGTGTAGTCGTTCTTCTTGCGGACCTTTGACTTCGGCATGACATCCTCTTTGGATCTTCGGCGGGCGCAGTGACGCCCGAGACTGTGGATAACACGCTAACCTAGCGACGGTGGCACGCGGGAGAACGATCTGGAAGTCGCTGGTCCTGGTCGTGTGCGTAATCGCCGGACTCTTGCTGGCCACCACCCGTAGCGTTTCCCATGGTAACGAGCTACGCAGCAGCGATTCCGCCCGGCTATCCGATCTGGTACGAGCCGCACAGTCCACCACCGACGACGCCGCCGCCGAACGCGACGCGCTGTTCGACCGAGTCGAATCGATGCAACGCGACGCTGCCCGCTCCGATACCGCGGTCGCGAAGGTCCGCGCCGAGACCGACACGCTGAACGACGCCGCAGGGCTGACCGAAGTGCAGGGCGGCGGCGTCACCGTGACGCTGTGGGACGCTCCGCGCGGAGTCGACGGCAACTATCCGGCAGAGGCGTCACCGGATGACCTCGTCGTGCATCAACAAGACGTGCAGAGTGTGCTCAACGCCTTGTGGTCCGGCGGCGCGATCGCGATCGGAATGCAGGATCAACGCATCGTCAGCGGGTCGGCTCCGCGTTGCATCGGCAATACGTTGCTGCTGCATGGGCGCACGTACAGCCCGCCGTATGTGCTCACAGCGATCGGCGATCCGGGCCGACTGTCCGCGGCGCTCGATGCCGAACCGGGGATCCGCGTCTACAAGCAGTACGCCGCACGATTCGGCCTCGGCTACAGCGATACGACGAGCGATCGGCTCACAGTTACGGGCTACGACGGCTCGGTCCGCGGCCGATACGCCCAGCCGACCGGATAACCATTGAGCCCTCGCGGTCGGCGCCACGTAATCTTCCAGCATGCGGATTTTGGTCGTCGACAATTACGACAGCTTTGTTTTCAACCTCGTCCAGTACCTGGGGCAGCTAGGTACTCGAGCCGTGGTGTGGCGCAACGACGACCCGAACCTCGCTGATCTGGATGCCGTGGCGAAAGAGTTCGACGGAATTCTGCTCAGCCCAGGCCCGGGAACGCCGCAGCGAGCGGGCGCGACGATGGGTTTGGTCACGGCGTGCGCGGCCGCAGGCACGCCACTGCTCGGTGTGTGCCTCGGACACCAGGCCATCGGAGCCGCGTTCGGCGGGACCGTCGATCGCGCGCCGGAACTGCTGCACGGGAAGACGAGCGTCGTGCACCACAGCGGTGTCGGTGTGCTCGCCGGTCTGCCGGATCCGTTCATCGCGACCCGATACCACTCGCTGACCGTCCTCGAGGACACGATTCCGGCCGAGCTCGAGGTCACCGCGCACTCCGAGAGCGGCGTCGTGATGGCGATGCGCCATCGTGAACTGCCGATTCACGGTGTCCAGTTCCACCCGGAATCCGTGCTGACCCAAGGCGGTCACCGGATGCTCGCGAACTGGCTGGAAGTGTGCGGAGAGCGACCGGACGAATCCCTGATTGCAGTCCTCGAGTCCGAGGTCGCGGCCGCGCTGGCGTAATTACCTCGGAATGCCCAGGACGCCGATTCCGACGACGATAGGCCCGAACTTCGGCGCGGGCGACCCAGGGGGCTGCTGGACGATAACTCGGCCGACGCGACTCGGTTCCAACGTCGACTGTGGCTGCTGGATGAATTGCGTCGGGCCGCCTACCCAGCCGGCGGCTCGCAGCGACTCGAGTGCCTGCGCGGCGGTCTGGTTGGTGAGGTCGGGCATCTGGATCTGATCGCTCGACACCTGCACCTTGACCGTCGACCCCTTGGCCGCCGACGTACCGCCAGCCGGCGTCGTCGCGACGACTTCGCCGACGGGGCGAGGCGAGGGGACGTTCTCGATCTCGACAATGAAACCCGCGCCCGCGATGTTCGGCTGCGCCACGTCCACCGTCTGCCCGACTACGTCGGGAACACGCACTTGTTCGGGGCCGCTGCCGATCGTGACCTTGACAGGCGTATCGATGTTGATGCCGGATCCGGCAGACGGCTCCTGCGAGATGACCTGGTCTACCTCCGCGGTGCTCGAGGGTCCTCTGGCAATTGTTGGATCCAGGCGTAGCCCAACGGCATTGAGCGCCTGGGCGGCCTGCGCCTGATTCAAGCCGGACAACTTCGGCACCTTGACCTGTTGAGGTCCCTTGGAAACCTCGAGGCTGATCGTGCTGCCCTCGTCGACACGCGACCCCGCGAGTGGGCGAGTGGATATCACGTTTCCGGATGCGACGACGTCGTCGAACCTCTCGGTCCGCTCTACTCGGAGGCCCAGATCCTGCAACGACTTCTGGGCATCCTGCGCCGACGTGTTCGCAAGGTCCGGTACGGAGACCTGGTCGGCGGCGCCGCCACCGAACGCGAGGAAACCGCCGATGATCGAGACGAGCATTAAAGCGATCACGCCGAGCACCGCGATCCGCATCTTTCGACGAGGACGCAGATCGTCATCGCCGTCATCGAAATCCGATGGGCGGTCCGGTGTTTCGGTCGTGCGGAAGCGACGAGGCGACGAGTCTGCCGCGCCGAGGATGGTGGTGCGGTCCTCGTCGGTCATCACCATCGGCGCGCTCGGTCGCTGCCCGCCGAGCACGCGGATCAGGTCGCTGCGCATCTCGGCGGCCGTCTGATACCGGTTGGCGGGGTTCTTGCTCATGGCCTTGAGAATGACCGAGTCGAGCTCCCTCGGCACACCCTTGTAGACCCGCGACGGCAGCGGCGGGTCTTCGCGAACGTGTTGGTATGCGACGGCAACCGGCGAATCACCTTTGAACGGTGGCTCGCCCGTTAGGATCTCGTACAACACGCAGCCGACGGAGTACACGTCCGAACGCGCATCGACCTGCTCACCGCGCGCCTGTTCTGGCGACAGGTACTGGGCGGTGCCGATGACGGCTGCTGTCTGCGTCATCGGACTCGAGCTGTCGGCGATCGCGCGGGCGATGCCGAAGTCCATTACCTTCACCGCGCCCGCACGGTTGATCATGATGTTGGCCGGCTTCATGTCCCGGTGCACGATCCCGTTGCGGTGGCTGAAGTCCAGCGCGGCGCAGACGTCGGCAACGACTTCCATCGCCTTGCGCGGCGCCATCGGGCCCTTGGTGCGCACGATGTCGCGCAGCGTGTCGCCGTCGACGTACTCCATGACGATGTAGGGCAGCGGTCCGCTGCCGGTATCGGCTTCACCGGTGTCGTAGACCGCGACGATCGCCGGGTGGTTCAGCGCGGCGGCGTTCTGAGCTTCGCGACGGAAGCGCAGGTAGAACGTGGGGTCGCGAGCGAGATCCGCCCGCAGGACCTTGATCGCCACATCGCGGCTCAAGCGCAGGTCTCGCGCCATGTGGACCTCGGACATGCCACCGAAACCGAGAATCTCGCCGAGCTCGTAACGCTCGGAAAGTTTGCGGGTGGTCATGGCCGTCCTAGCGGGGGAGCCGGCATCAGTGGCTGCTGCGGCGTAAGTGGAGCGGTGGTGGTCACGGGGATCGTCGTCGGTGCGGTGAGCGTCGTCGTCGTGGTGGTGGTCGGCGGCGGGGTCGTTGTCGTTGTCGTCGTCGTGGTGGTGGTGGTCGTGGTTGTCGTCGTCTCGGTGGTGGTTGTCGGCTCTTCCGTCGTCACCACCGGCGGCGGAACGATCGGTGCGTTGGTGGTTCGGACGACGCTGGTTCGGACGACGCTGGTTCGGGTAGTCGGGGGGACCGTGTTGTTCCCGTCGCCGCTACCTCGCAAGATCAGCCACCCAGCGATCAGTGCGGCAATAACGAGCGCGCCGCCGCCGAGCCACGCCATGGCTTTCTGACCGCTCGACATCGAGTGCGCAGCGTGCGAACTTCCTCCCCGTGGAGGAGTGTATCCGGTTGGCGTCCCGGCGTATTCGCGCTGTGAGGCGGACAACATCTGCGTCGAATCGCTGGCGGGTGGGAGTACTCGCGCTGAGCCGGTCGGGAACGCAGACGCGCCGAGTGGACTCACGCCGGACGGCATCGAACCGGGTGGCGGTGGCCGCCGGCCCGCGCGAACGGCTGCGACCGCGTCGGCGAATTCGCCGCCACGTGCGTACCGCGCGGCAGGGTCCTTCGTCATCGTGATCTCGATCAGCTCGCGGACGTTCGGCGGCAGATCGGTCGGCATCGGGGCAGGCGCCTCGCGCACGTGTTTCATCGCGACGGTGAGCGCGCCTTCGCCGATGAACGGGCGCTGCCCGGCGAGCGCCTCGTATCCGACGACGCCCAAGGAGTACACGTCACTCGCTGCTGTTGCGTCCTGGCCGAGCGCCTGTTCCGGTGCGATGTACTGCGCCGTTCCCATCACCATGCCGGTCTTGGTCACCGGTGACGCGTCGACCGCCTTGGCGATACCGAAATCGGTGATCTTCACCTGACCAGCAGGGGTCACCAAGATGTTTCCGGGTTTCACATCGCGGTGCACGACGCCGGCCTCGTGCGCGATATCCAGCGCGCGGCCGGTCTGTTCGAGCATGTCGAGGGCATGCTGCATCGAGAGGCGCCCGACGCGGCCGAGTACCGCGTTGAGCGGCTCTCCCGAGACGAGTTCCATCACCAGGTAGGCCGTCGCCGCGCCGGAGGGATCCCGCGTCTCGCCGTAGTCGTAGACCCCGGCGATCCCGTGATGATTGAGTGCCGCGGAGATGCGTGCCTCCGTCCGGAACCGCTCGCGGAACGTTGGGTCTGCCGAGAACTCGGCTTTGAGCACCTTGACGGCGACGCGCCGATCGAGTCGAAGGTCGGTTGCCTCCCACACCTGACCCATGCCGCCGGTCGCGATAAGGCGAAGCAGGCGGTACCGGTTGGCGATCACCGCGCCGTTGTTCAGCATGGGTCACACCTCCCGTCGTCCTTCGCCGTCACTACTGTCCTGATTCCCATGTCAGCCACGCTGCAACCCGGCCGCGATCACGGCCCGTCCGACCGGCGCAGCAACAGAACCGCCGGTTGCCGCGAGTGCGCGGTCGCCACCGTCTTCGACGATGACAGCGATAGCGATCTTCGGGTTCTCCGCCGGCGCGAACGCGATGTACCACGCGTGCGGCGGAGTGTTGCGGGGATCCGTGCCGTGCTCAGCGGTGCCGGTCTTCGACGCGATCTGCACGCCCGAGATCTTGCCGCCGCCACCGGTGTTGTTTTCCGACCCGATCATCAGGTCCGTCAACGTGGAGGCAACGTCGCGGCTGATGGCCTGGCCGAGCGAAGTAGGGCGGGTGGTCGCGAGGTTCGTGAGGTCCGGTCCTTGCAGCTGCGCCACCAGGTGCGGTTCCATCCGCAGGCCACCGTTGGCGACCGTCGCGGCGACCACGGCGTTGTCGAGCGGTGTCAGGGCGACGTCGCGTTGGCCGATGCTGCTCTGGCCGAGTGCAGCGTCGTCGGAGATCGGGCCGACGGTGCTGTCGGACACGGGGATCGGTATCCCGCCCGAGTCGGCGCCGATTCCGAAGGCCGCGGCCTGATCCTTCAGCGCCGAGGCACCTGTGTCGATACCGAGCTGGACGAATGCGGTGTTGCAGGAACGAGCGAAGGCCTCACGCAAGGATGCGGTGGGGGCGGAGCCGCACGTGCTGCCGTTGTAGTTCTCGAGCGTGGTGCTGGTGTCCGGTAACGTGATGGTCGGTGCGGCGGTGAGCTGCTCGTCGGGACTCGCACCCTTCGACAACGCTGCCGCGGTGACGACGACCTTGAACGTCGAACCGGGTGGGTAGGTCTGCGACACAGCGCGATTGAGCATCGGCTTGTCCGGGTCCGCGCTGAGGGATTCCCACGCCTGCGTGCCCTTCGCCCCGTCGTGGCCGGAGAGCAAGTTGGGGTCGTAGCTCGGCGTGGACACCATCGCCAGAATCTTGCCGCTGCTCGGCTCGATCGCCACGACGGATCCCTTGTAGCCCTTTGCCGTCAGCTGGTCGTACGCGACCTGCTGCATGGCCGGATTGAGTGTCGTGACGACGTTGCCGCCACGCGGATCACGACCCGAGACCAGATCGAAGAAGCGTCGGCCGAACAGGCGATTGTCGGATCCGTTGAGGACCGGATCCTCGGCGCGCTCGAGGCCGGTGCTGCCGTACTGCATCGAATAGAACCCGGTGACCGGCGCGTAGGCGAGCGGGCTCGACGGCGCGATCGGGCTTGCCGGGTACGTGCGCAGGTATTTGTAGCGGTCGTCAGTGGGGACCGAGACGGCAAGGACCTGGCCGCTTGCCGAGATCTGCCCACGTTGCCGCGAGTACTCGTCGAGCAGAACCCGCGAATTACGTGGGTCGGCCCGCAGGCTGTCCGCCTTGATGACCTGCAGATAGGTCGCATTGAGTAGCAGAGCCACCACCATCACCATGACGGCGACAGCGACCCGGCGCAGGGCGGTATTCATATGCGCTTCAACATTTCCGTCGGAGCATCGGCGATCGGTGCCGGCTCTTTCTTCTTCGGCGGCGCGGGGGCGCGAGCTGCGTCGGAGATCTTGATCAGTATCGCGAGCAAGATGTAGTTGGCCAGCAACGAGGAACCGCCGTACGAGATGAACGGCGTGGTGAGACCGGTCAGCGGGATGAGTTTGGTGACGCCGCCAACGACGACGAACAGCTGTATCGCGATAGTGAACGACAGCCCGGCCGCAAGTAACTTGCCGAAACTATCGCGCACCGCGAGCGCGGTACGCAGGCCGCGGACGATGAACACCAGGTACAGAATGAGGACAGCGGTAAGGCCGACGAGCCCGAGTTCCTCGCCGATCGCGGCGATGATGAAGTCGGTTTTGGCGAACGGGACCTGCGAAGGCCTGCCGCTGCCGAGACCCGTGCCTGCGATGCCGCCGGTCGCAAGACCGAACAGCGACTGCGAGATCTGGTAGCCCGTGTTGTTGTAATCGCCGAACGGGTCGAGCCACGTATCCACACGCACCCGGACGTGGCCGAACGCCTGGTAGGCGAATACGAACCCGATCGCGAGCAATCCGCCGCCGATCAGCAGCCACCCGATGCGCTCGGTCGCGATGTATAGCATCACAAGGACGGTGCCGAAGATCAGCAGCGAGGTGCCGAGGTCCTTTTCGAAGACCAGAACCGCGACCGACACCATCCAGGCGACCAGGATCGGACCGAGATCTCGCGCGCGCGGAAAGTCCATACCGAGGAAATGCTTGCCGGCTGTCGTGAACAGCTCACGCTTGGACACCAGTACCGACGCGAAAAAGATGATCAGGAGGATCTTCGCGATCTCGCCGGGTTGGACGCTGAAACCGGGGAGCCGGATCCAGATTTTCGCGCCGTTGACCTCCGAGAGGCTGCTCGGCAGCAGAGCGGGAATGACCAGTGCGACAAGGCCCATCAGGCCCAGCGTGTACGCGTACCGCGCGAGGGTCCGGTAGTCGCGGAGCAGGATCAGGACGCTCACGAATCCGATGATGGCGAGCCCGGTCCACAGCACTTGCTGGTTGGCGTCGGGCGACGGAATCGGGAGCGCGTTGTAGGTAGCGTTCTGGGCGTCGGCCAGGTCGAGGCGGTGGATCAGTACCAGGCCGAGGCCGTTGAGCAGCGCGACGATCGGCAGCAGCAGCGGGTCCGCGTACGGAGCGAAGCGCCGCACCGCGAGGTGGGCGACCGTGAACAACGCCAGATAGGCCAACGCGTACTTGGCCAGGTCCCAGGTCAGCGATTGCTCCTGGCTTGCCTCGACGAGCACCAACGACAGGGTGGTGATCAGAACGGCGAAACCTAGCAGTAACAGTTCGATTCCGCGCCGGGTCGACTGGATCGGTGCCGGCGCGAAACCTCCCGGCGGGCTCGGAAACTGCGCCGCCCCGGGCGCGTTGGACACTGACATCAGCTACCGGTCCTGCAAGTCTGTCCGGGGACTTGAGTCGGGGTCGGCGCGACCGTCGTTGTCGGGGTCGGTTCCGGGGCGGGTGGCGGAAGTGGCTCGCCGGTCTCCGCTGGCGGAGGTGGCGGTGGCGGAGTGGTCGTTGTCGTCGGGGGCGCCTTGCGTTCGGTCTCGCACAACGGCAGTAAGTCCCCTGTCACCAGCCGCGCCATCTGCGCCTTCGCGTCGTCGAGCGAACCCGACGGCAGTCCGGTCTGCACCTGCGCCCGAGCGGTTTCCTGCAGATCCTTGGCCTGCAGTGTTGCGCAGGTCGACTGGGATTCGTCGGGCGAGACGAGCATGAGATTGCCCGTCTTGGTGACGCAGCCGAGAAGGTCGACTTCCTGCAACGAGTAGCCGAGTACCGAACCAGGCAAGCCGCGCATGATCGCGACGTTGCCGTCGTTCTCGCCGACGTAGTAGTTGCTGCGAATGACCTTGCCGCCCACGATAACTGCGGCCGCCAGCAGAATGACGAGTCCGAGCCCCAGCAGCGTCCACCGCAGCTTGTGACTCTTCTTCGGTGGCAGTTCAGGGGTGAGGGTCACCCTTTTGGGCGTCGCTCTCGGCGGTCGCAACGCTGCTGCGCGGCCGGCAGCAGTGTTGGGAGCCGGCTTGTGTTCTTCTTCGTCGTCCGACGCGGCGCCGGCAACGATGGGGTGCGATTGGCCGTAGTCGAGGTCGATGACATCGGCGACGACGACGGTGACGTTGTCCGGTCCGCCGCTGCGCAGGGCGAGCTCGATCAGGCGGTCGGCGCACTCGTCGTTGGTGCCCTCGCGCATCGTGTTTTCGATCGTCTCGTCGCTCACGACGTCGGAGAGACCGTCGGAGCAGAGCAGGTACCGGTCACCCGCACGCGCCTCGCGGACGGTGAGCGTCGGCTCGATCTCGTTGCCGGTCAGCGCCCGCATGATCAGTGAACGCTGCGGGTGCGAGTGCGCTTGCTCCGCCGTGATCCGGCCCTCGTCGACGAGGGACTGGACAAAGGTGTCGTCGCGCGTGATCTGGGCCAACTCGTTGTCGCGCAGCAGGTAGGCCCGCGAATCGCCGATGTGGACCAAGCCGAGCTTCTTGCCCGCGAAGAGAACCGCGGTGAGCGTGGTCCCCATGCCCTCGAGTTCGGGCTCGTCGTCGACTTGATCAGCAATAGCGGAATTGCCCTCTCGGGTTGCCGCTTCCAGTTTGCCGAGCAGGTCGTCGCCGGGCTCGTCGTCGTCGAGATGCGCGAGCGCGGCGATCATCAGCTGCGAGGCGACTTCGCCTGCGGCATGACCACCCATGCCGTCGGCCAAGGCGAGTAGCCGGGCACCGGCGTACACGGAGTCTTCGTTATTCGACCGAACGAGACCGCGGTCGCTGCGGGCGGCGTATCGAAGGACAAGTGTCACGATCGCAGCTCGATCACTGTCTTGCCCACCCGAACCGGGGTCCCGAGCGGCACTTTCACGGCGGTGGTCACCTTGGCGCGGTCGAGATACGTTCCGTTGGTAGAGCCGAGATCCTCGACATACCAATCAGTTCCGCGAGGCGAAATACGAGCATGCCGAGTGGAGGCGTAGTCGTCGGTCAGGACGAGCGTCGAGTCGTCGGCGCGGCCGATGAGAACTGGCTGAAGGCCCAACGAAATTCGGGTACCGGCAAGCGACCCATGCGTCACCACGAGATGTTTTGCGCCCTTCTGACGGCTGAATGACGGCAGCACAGCGCCCGTTCGCGACGACCGCGGCTGGATCCGAATTCCGGACGCCGCATAGATGTCGCTGCGCAACGTCCGCAACACCGCCCACACGAACAACCAGAGCAGGAGAAGGAATCCGGCTCGGGTCAACTGCAGGATCAAGCCTTGCACGGCGCTCCACCTCCTTGTTCGGCTCCGACGGCGGCCAATTCATCCCCCGGCGCAGTAACTACTGTGCGCAGTTTCGTTGGCAGCATCATATGGTGCTGCCAACAGTTCTCGATCAAATAGGGACTGGATAATCACGATACGGAATGCGATTGGGTTCTCGGCCATATCGTGAGTCGGTGTCGGTGTCGAAGAAGCCGACCGATCACACGATACGGATGATGATCTCGGAGTGGCCCGCCCTTATCACGTCACCGTCGGCGAGCTGCCAATCCTGAACGGGTGCGCCGTTAACCAATGTTCCGTTCGTCGAGCCGAGGTCGGACAGCATCGCGACGTGGCCGTCCCAGCGAACCTCGATGTGGCGACGGGAGACGCCGGTGTCGGGTAACCGGAACTGAGCTTCCTGCCCGCGCCCGATCACGTTGGCACCATCGCGTAGCTGATAAGTCCGGCCGCTGCCGTCATCGAGCTGCAACGTAGCGGTGAAGACCGCTGCGCCCTGGCCTTGGCCATAGCTGCCGCCACCGTATGCAGGCTCGGCATAGCCCTGCTGGCCGTAGGGAGCCTGGTCGTGGCCCTGCTGCGGCGCGGCGTATCCCTGATCCGCATAACCCTGATCCGCGTAACCCTGCTCGGCGTAGCCTTGCTCGGCATAGCCCGGCTCGGCATAGCCCGGCTCGGCGTAACCCTGGTTGGCGTATCCCTGGTCCGAGTAGGCCTGATTTGAGTAGCCCTGGTCCGAGTACGCCTGATTCGGATTCCCCTGGCTCGGGTAGCCCTGGTTGGCGTATCCCGGGTCCTGATAGCCCTGGTTGGCGAACCCCTGGTCTTGGTATCCCTGATCCGAATACGCCTGCGCCGGGTAATTGGGCTGCTGGCCGCCCTGCGGCTGACCGGCTTGTTGGGGGCCACCCTGCTGCGGGCCGCCTTGGTAGCCGCCGCCAGCCTGCTGGGGGTCGTAGCCGTTCTGGTAGCCGCCGTAGCCCTGCGGGTCGTACCCGTTCTGCTGCGGGTAAGCGCCATTTTGGTAGGCGGATTGGCCGGGGGCGGGCTGGGCGTACCCGCCGCGTGGTGCGGGGCCAGGATCGTTCGCTGGGTAGTCGCCCCGCGCGCGCCGCTGATCCTCGTCGGAGTTGTCCGCGGGCTCACGGCTCGGGTCGTGGCCAGAGTTCTGCGTCATGGGGCCAGCTCCTGGTTGAGATGTTGCGGGGACGGATGGTTGCGGTGTCGCGGATTTCGGTGTCCGACCAGCGTCGGGATCGACCCGACCGCGAGTTCTGAACTGACCGGTGTGCAATCCGGACGACGCTTCGAACTCGACGTGAATGTCGCCGTACGTCTGCCAGCCCTGCTCATGGATGTAGTCAGCGAGGTGGCGCGAGAACGCGCGCATGGTCATGTCCTGATCGGACGAAAGCTTTTCGTGATCGGACGTGTTGATGGTGATCACGTACGCATTGGGCGCGAGCATGTGCCCGCCTTCGAGTTGCTGCACGTGATCAGCCGCTTCGTGCTGAAGCGCAGCCTCTACTTCTTGCGGAACAACACTGCCGCCGAACACGCGAGCAAACGCATCGCCGACGGCGCCCTGCAGCTTGCGTTCGAACCTTTGCACGATCCCCATGGCGGCCTCCCTTCGGCGAGCATGACTCCATTCAGCGTGTCGCCCAGGACGGGCGGTCACGCCATGATATCTATCATTCTGCACACCTGTAACAGCCGACGCAGCTCAACGGCGTGAGCAGCGCGTTTCGTCGCTGCCCTGTGCTTCGTGATAATCTTCCCCGCGTCGCTCGGGCGAGTGGCGGAATGGCAGACGCGCTGGCTTCAGGTGCCAGTGTCCTTCGGGACGTGGGGGTTCAAGTCCCCCTTCGCCCACAATTTAATTGCTAGGCATAGGAAACTCCTGAACCCCTGGGTTCAGGAGTTTTTTTGTGTTTCAGGTTGTCGGACGCAGCGCCGAGATTGGGCGGGGTGAAGGGCAACTCCCGACCGGTTTGGGGCCGCTAGTGGCAAGTCGTTCTCCGGGAGCACATCCCAGTCGATCCATAAGCCGCGCCACTAATCGACGCCAAGCAATCGCAGTCTTCCCGGTCGAATGCTTTCACCAGCACAGCGGCGCTGACGCTGGTGGAAGGCCTTATCGGCGGGATCAAGCGGACTGTCGACAACTTTGAAGCTTGCCCGTTGCGAAACCTTGGCGTCGACCGGAAAGTGTGAGCACAAGTCCTGGGCTCGGTCAGCGCGGTTGGTACCAGCGAGGTACCGGCCAATCAGGGCCTTTTCCGGGTGCCCAACGACTCCGGGCTGTTGCGCCACTTAGCAAGGCGGCCGCCGCAGTCTGATCGAGTGCGCTCGCTTCGCGATCGCTGAGCTCCGGGATCTGGGCGCGCCGTGGGACCTCGATGTCTATTGCTATGCAATCACCCGGCCGCTCGAACGCTGTCCGGGTCGCCGCACCAACGATTTCAATGTTGATGCTGTGGGTTTCCTGTTCGTCGAGGGTAAAAGGCCCGCGATGGTCAAGATCAGGTCGAAGCATCACCAGAACATGGCTCGGATCCAACGGATAGAGAACGACCGCACTGAGGAGTGCGCCGGCGTTGAACGCCCGAGGCAATGGCGGTCCGGCGAGCGCGATGACGGGATCGTCACAAGTGGCAATCGGATTAGCCGTGCGATAAACCGCCCAAGTGCGCATGTCGAAAGCGCTTGCGACGACGTTGCGGACGTCTTTGATCATAAGGTCGAGTGCCTCATGCTTGGGGTCGCTGTGCCGCTTGCTCATAGATTCGTCCAGCTGCTCAGGAGTCGCTGCAGGCATTAGCAGTTGCAGTATGTCCCGTTTCACCGAGTCGGGGCCCTTGATAATGACGAGGCTGCGTTCGCGTTGGCTAGGCGTCCGCGTGAACTGCAAACCCATGAACACCGCCAGATCGCGCTTCAGGGCGACGTCGGTTATTCGTCCGGAGTCGGTTTCGAGAAGTTGATCGATTCGGTTTGCGCACTTGGATTCGATGCGCGAGAGGTGCGTCTCCACCCATTTGACCGGCAAGTCCATGGTGTCGCCCCTCGCAGGAAGACTGTAAAAGTTGGAGCTCTTTGCGACATCCTTAGCGGGCTGCGGAGGGTACGTCGTTCGAGTATCGACCTGCGTCGGCTGCACCAAATTGCGCTCGCCGCTGGCCCACCGCTTGAGGTAGAACTGCGGTACGTAGTGGTGCTTACGGGATACCGAGTTCTGCGCCTGCCGCTGTGACTCGGCAGCGAAGTCGTCGGTCAGCCATTCATGATCGAAACGCGTAGCACCGAGCATCGCCCGCAGGTCAGTAGTCATACCGGCAAGGCTATGCCTGGGCTAGGACAGTTGATCTTTAGCTGAACGCCGTTTGGCGTCCCACGGCTCCGGCGTCCGTCGGGGCAACAACTCGACATCGCGATGCCCGCCTTCCTGTGATTGATCTCCGTCGTAGACCGTTACCGGGGCTAGGGCAACCGTCAACGCATTCGTCGAGCGAGTGCGGAGGTTGAGCGCCAGTCCCGACCGGCATTGACTCGTTGGGTCACACGGAGGCAATTGACTGTGCGCCAACGTGACACACGGACGTCGGACGGTGCGCACAGATAGCACTGAACACCGGATAACCAGGGAAAGTTGGGGTTCTCACTTTCATGTGCATGTGCAGAAATCGATCTCTACCGTCGGGGGCATGACTGAGAAGGCGATTCCTTTGCTGATGGCCCGGTCGATCGAGCCGTTGGCCGACTTCTACACCGCATTGGGGTTCGAGATCACGTTCCGGCAGACTGCCCCGTACCAATTTCTGAGCGTGCAGCGTGGGGGTGTCGAGCTGAACTTCTATGGAGACAAGGAGTTCGATCCGGAGTCCAGCGCGCACGGGTGTCTGATCAACACCGATGACGTCGACTACCTGCATGCGGTCTTCACCGGCGGGCTGCAGGAGGCCTTCGGGTCGGTGCCTACCCACGGCGTTCCACGGGTGGGTGCCTTGAAGGACATGAGCTACGGGGTCCGACAGTTTCTGATGACCGATCCTGGTGGGAACACAATCCAGGTCGCCCAGCCCATCAGTGAGGACCAGCGGCACCGGCCGTTGCCGAAGGGGACGTTCGACCGCGCGATCCATATGGGCTCGCTGTTCGCAGATTCCAAGCAGGACCTGGAGTTGGCGGTGAAGGTCCTGGACCGGGCTTTGAATCGGACCGACGAGGAGCCGACCGCGGTCCAGCTCGTGAAGCTGCTGGTGTTGCGGGCCGATGTGGCGGTCCGCCGAGGTGAGTCGGGCCTGGCCAAGGAACTGTGGGCACGCGCAAGGGCAGTGGGTGTCAGCGGTTCGGAACTGGCTGATGAACTGCGGCGGGCGGCGGAGCTCGAAGCCGGACTGTGAAAAGTATTGGCGAACAATAGATTTAGAAGTGTTCGAGTATCTCCACGCGGAATCGCCCTCGGCTTCGGGAACCGCGGGAGTAAACCATGCGCAGTAGGATTCCCGCGTGAAACATCGAATGATTGCCAGAATTGGTGGGGGCGCCGTCGTCTGCGGTGCAACGCTGGTTGGACTCTTCCTGGGCTCGGCTACAGCACAAGCACAGATCGATCCAGGCCACTATGTCGGGCAAGGCCTAACCTACGGGGTTGTACCAACGCCCGAAATGAATATCAACGTCGTCGGCGACCAGTACCAGCAGGACTATTACGGTCTCGGGCCACAGAATCTGATGACACAGGCGATCATGCCAACCGGGGACGGAGGGATTGTGTCCCCGTTCGGGACTGACCCCGTCAGTCAGTGGTTTACCCGCACCGAATTCCACAAGACGCCAACCGGGTACTACGGCACTTCGTACGCCTATGGGGTTCCCATGGGCAATTACATTCTGACCGACACCACTCGACTCGCCAACCAGCCGCGGTAATCAGCACCCAACTTACAACGGTCACGAACTCGAATGGGCTCGTGACCGTTGTCGTTTCCAGATGAGCCCGCTCGCGGTCCCGGCGTTTCGCGGCGAGTTACGCTCGGGCACAGCCGATTTCGCCGGGGACAAGCGGACGGGTGCCCGGATTTCGTGCTAGTTCCCGCGTCGCCCGTTACGCCGACGTTGCATTCCTCGGCGCCGTGGTCGATGACAGCAGTCAGCTGATCACGCTGCTGCAGAACAGTATCGGTAGCTTCGCAGGCGGTCCGGTCGCGGAGAAATCGATGATTGTGCGAGAGCCCCTCGGCAGTCACCCGATTGTCGGGAGCACGCTCGCATCCGGGGTGTGCGGTCACAGCAAGGTGGCGACGATCGATCCACATGTTTGCAACCTGGCGAAACTACGACGAGCCTGCACTGCCGCGCGAAGACGGCATCGCATACTGCGTTGCCGCAGAACAGTTCACCGATATGCGCGACGTGGCCCACATGATGTTCGAAGGACCGGCCAGCTTCCTCGGTGCCTACTATCCGTTCAGCGCACAAGCGCAATTCACCCTCCTCGCGGGAGCGAGAACCGGAGAGCTCCAGCACCTCGAGCATTCGCAGCGTTGACAGAAGTAGTCCCCACTCAGATCGGCATGCCGAGTGCGGATGCCAGCGTTTGCCCGATGGCATTGCCGAAGACGCGGATGGCGCCGGGATCGAGTATCTGACTGGGCACGTCGCGGTTCGTGCATCCGCGTGCCGCGGGCACACCGTTGAGCCGGTCATTGAGCCACATTGCGGCGCTGGCGGTTCCGGACACGGCGTTGATGCCATGTTCGCTGAGTAAGTCTCGGGTGTAGGTCACCTGTGCTTCCGGGCTCGTGCAGTAGACGTCGTAGATGCGGTTGACCGAATTGATCGGCATCACTTCGTCGAATGGTGATTGGTAGAAGTAGACAGGCACCGGCGGGGTGCCGCGGTGGCCGAGGCTCAAATCGGTTAAGGCGCTCTGCAATTCGGGCGCTTGCAAGGGGTCGCCGCCGGGATAGTCGAACAGGCCTTTGATATTCACGAAGGGCAACGCGGCGAATTGCATTGCGACGCACTGACCCTCGTGGATCTGTTGGATGCCCTTGCCGAGCGGGCTCAGGTACTTCTCGATGAAGTGGTGCACCTCGGGATACTCGCGGGCGACCCCGAACAGTCCGCCCAGGACCGCGCCGCCGAAGGTGGAGGTGCCGTTGTTGTAGTCGACGGCGTCACGAATGTCGGCCAGGAGACCCCCGGTGGCCGAGCCGACCAGGTTCAATTCCGGCGCGTAGTCCTTGGCCAGTTCGGCGGCGTGGGCGGTGGGGATGGAGCCGCCGGAGTATCCCCACAGTGCGGTCCTGGTGGCTGCGCCGGCCAGGCCGGCAGGTGCGAAATTCTCTGCGGCGCGAATCCCGTCGAGGGTGATCCGGGCACCGAGTGGACCGGCGGCATACGCGGCGTTGGGTCCTTGGTGGTCGGGAGCCACAACGGCATGACCCAGCTGGAGCATGGCCTGAACCTCGACGAACTCCATGCCGATGACGTTGTTGAGCGGGTTGGGCAACGACCCCATCTGCAGCGCGTAGGACGGTGCACAATTCTGCGAAAGCGAGTCCTCGGCGAATTGGAACGAGACCAGACTGCGCTGCCCACCGGAGGCGGGGCGATGGGGCACCAGCACCGTGGCGACGGTGGGGATGGGTTCGCCGCGCGTGTTGGTGCTGCGGTAGGACAGCTGCCATGCGTTGACGTCGAGCGGGATCAGCCAGAAGTTCGCGACATGGACCTCGCGAGCGGCGAGGATCTGCCCGGGTTCGGCGGCGGCGACGGTCGACGGGTCCGGGTTGTAGAACGCGGGGTCGAGATACGGCGGTGCAGGCGGCAGCGGAAACGGTAGTGGTGGCGCCACCGGCACCGGCGCATCGATTCCGGGGCCCGGGTCTGCCTGCGCGAAACCACTCGGACAGACGGAGGCGATCAATCCGAGCGCCACGAGCAGACATCCGTGGCCGATCGTGTTGCGTGCACGCTGCGTCACATTCATCGACATGTGCGAAGTCCTCTTCTGTTCTAGCCGCTGTTGCGGGGAATGCCGGTGCAGTCGATCTCGGTGGCGTGGGCGGGGTCGAGCGCGTTGAGGACGTGTTGTCCAACAATGGGGTCGGCGGCGAGAAATAGGTGCTCGCTGAAATCGTTGGGGCACTGGTCTTGTAGGACAATGTTGGTGATGTTCGGCCCGGGCGGCGCGATGCCGCTGGTGTGCGGGATAACGGCTTCGTCGTAGCGGGTCACGATGTTGGTGTAGTCCACGCTCGGAGCGAATGCCGGTGCGGCGTTGACCTGGTTGAGGTAGTCCGATCCTTGGCGGAATTGCATGACGGAGTGGCTGAACACCCCGGCGATGGCGTCGATTGCCGGCGAGATGCCAACCTGCGCCAGCGCGTCGTAGAGGTGTGACAGGCCGTAGAGGGTGCTTCCGTCCCATAACGGTGCCAGGTTGACCGATTTGGCGACCTTCGCGTCACCGCCGAGGAACTTGATGTACCAACGTGGCATCACCGTCCCCTGGGAGTGTCCGATCAAGTCGACTTTCGCCGCTCCGGTCGCGGCGAGGACCTTGTCGACGAACGGCGCCAATTCGTTCGTCGCCACCAGTCGCTGATCCCCGTGACCGGGAACCGACAGCCCGCCCAGCATGCCGGCGACCGCGCTCGGGTCGATGCCGTAGGTCAAGGTGAAGACGCAATAGCCGTTGTTGGCCAACAGCGGCGAGAGCCACCGGTAGTTCTGCGCCGGTCCTGCGCTGGTTCCGGACAACAGAACTACCGGCTCCGGATGCGCAGGGCTGGGCTTGCAATTCCACTCGTTCGCGCCGGGCGGGGTACCCCTGAAATCGACCACGTGCGGAAGGATTCCGCCGATATTGTCGACCGGCCCCCACGGCACGTGGAACGGAACCGGGGGTGGTGCGGCTTCGCTCACCCCCGCCCCGGTCAGCATCGAGACGCCAAGAACGCATCCGGTCACAGCGAGCTGCCGGATACGCATACGAGTTCTGCACAACATGGGACACACTCCGGGGAAGGGGGACGAACACAAACAGGAACGAATTCGTTCCTAGTTTGAGGTAGGAACGTTCGCGTGTCAACATGTCCTATGAGCGACTCCGCGCCGGTATCCCGCAACTACATCGGTTTGAGTACCGAACAGCGGCAGGAGAAGCGGCGCGAACAGCTCATCGAAGCGGGGTTGGAGCTATTCGGAACCGCGGGATACCGAGCAACGACCGTGGAGGCGGTTTGCGCGCAGGCCGGCCTCACCAAACGGTTCTATTACGAGTCCTTCACGAACCGCGAAGACCTACTGATCGCCGTTTTCGCACGCATCACGATCGGGTGGCGCGAAGTAGTGCGGTCCGCGGTCGGCGACGCAACCGAACTCGATCTGATCGCACGTGCACGCGCGGCCCTCGTCGCTGCTTTCGACTACCTGGACGCGGACCGACGCAAGGCGAGAGTTCTCTTCGTCGAAGTACTCGGCGTGAGCCCGCTCGTCGATCGGACGTACCGAGACTCGATGCAGGTATGGACCGATTTCATCGGTGCGTTGATCGCGGATCGTATCCCCAGCGCACAGCGTCCGGACCTGCTCGCTACCGCTGCACTCGCGACGATCAACGGCATGGCGGCATGGTGGGTTGTCACCGACTACCGTGAATCCACGAGCGACGTCGTATCCGCGATCGAGGCACTTTTCACCGGCAGGGTGGGACTACTTGAACCCAGCTAGGAGAAATCGACCAGCTGCCACTGCTGCGATTCAAGCTGAGTCGAGTCGCCGCACGCCCAGGCCCAGATCAGGTTCGCGACGAGCTGTGGATCGGCTACCTGCGTGGCGAAGTGCTTGTCGGGTGAGCCGTTTCGGTACTCCACCGTGAAACCGCCGGCCTCGTTGCGGAAGGTCTGAACGTAGGTGTCGGGGCCACTTTCGGCAATGAGGTATGGATTCGGGTCGGACGGCGCCGGCACCCACAGATCGACGAGAGCCCGTGTCAGGTATGGAAATTCGCCTGCACCGCCGTGAGTCACGGCTACGTCGATGCGGTCTGTCGGGTCGATCACCCACGCGAGCTGCGGGTCGTACACCGCGTAGTCGCGTGGGGTCGCCAACTCGAAGAGCTGGCGGCGCAGGTGACCGATCGCGTCGTACGGACTCGCGGCGTACAGCACGGCGCCGGTCTGCACACCGCCGAGCGGGGTGACACTGAGAAAGCTGTCTTCCTCGGGCAGTTCGGCGTTGCGCTTCGTCAGTTCCGCCGCGATCGCCGCGACGGTCGCCGACTCCGCCTCGCCCTGTTGGGTTTCGAGGTAGGCGTCGGCTTCCGCAGCGGTCGTCCCGACACCTGCCGGGATCAAGATCTGGTCGTAGCTCACGGTCAGTGACTGTAAGGGACGCCCGCCGCGTGGAGGTCTCAGGACCCTGGGAGATCCGCCGCCGCATAAGTAGCATTAGTGCTACCATTCGGTATGGAGAGCTTGGGGTTGAAAGAACTGCGCCAGCATGCCAGTGACTACGTCAAACGGGCCGAAGCTGGGGAGACGATGCTGATCACGGTCGCCGGCCGGCCGAGCGCGATCCTCGGCCCGGCCGGGCGGAAGACATGGTGTGCATTCGACGAGGTCGCCGACGTATTTCACACGGACACCGATCCGGCGTGGGACGCCGACCGTAGCCTGATCGACGACCCGATCAAGGACCCGTGGACCCCGCGGTGAGAACGGTACTGGATACGAGCATCCTGATCGCGAACGATGTTCCTACCATTGACGGGGAGGTCGCGATAAGTGCCGTGAGCTTGGCGGAACTGCACTTTGGACTCTTGGTCGCGACTACTGCGGAACAGCGAGCTATGCGGTTGCAGCGTCTGATCGCCGTAGAACGCAAGTTCGAACCTCTACCCGTCGACGCGGGTGTCGCTCGAAGCTACGGCCAGCTCGCCGCAGCCGTGCGAGCGTACGGCCGCAAACCGCAGCCCAGTGCCCCGGATCTGATGATTGCCGCCACCGCGCACGCTAACAACGCCCGACTTGTCACCCGCAACGCGGGCGATCTTCGCGGCATCGAACACCTGCTGGTTGTCGACACTATCTGACGACATCCTGCCCACTCGGGTCCGAGTTCCCGCGGTGTTCGCCGGACCCATGTGGAGGTCTCATGACCCCGGCGGCAACTCCCACGGGCTGTGCGGATTGCGAAGTTCCCGCGGTCCCTTGCGCTCGGCCAGCTCGCGGTCGCCTTCGCGGCCGGACAGGCTCGGCGCCAGATCCTCGTCGTAGCCCGCGGGAAGCGCGTCAGTTTCCCAGGCCGACGCATCGAGCGCGTCGTACTGCGGTGTACTCGACTCGACGACGCGAGTGGTCGTGACGCGCGGCAACGCTCGTTCGCCGCCGCGCTCGTCCGGCAATTGCTGTGCCGAACTGGATGTTTCGGAGTGCACCGGCTCGTCGACGGTCACCGTGCGCTTGCGGGTGAACGAGAATTTGATCTCCTCGAACTCCTCCATGACCGTCCGGGCGGTCTTCACCGGGTTGGAGTTGTTGATCGTGCGCGTGATGACCGGTGGCACCAACGATTTGCCGAATCCGGTGACCGCCCTCGTCAGATCCGGAATCGGATTGAGCCGCGGCAGGCCGATCGAACGGGCAGGCGGCTGTACTTCCTTGCGTGCCGGAACAACAGCCTTGCTCGGTACGGGAAGGTTCTTCGTCTGGGTGTAGATCGGCGGGTCCTCGAGCATGGCGTCTTCGATGTCGGCGTCCTGTATCGCAGGCGGGGCCGCGGGCAGCTCGGCCATCGGGCGCACCAGCGACGGCGGGAGCTCGGAGTTCGGCTGCGCGCCTGCGTATTCGCCCTCGAAGGCGGCCGCGACACGGCGGCGTTGGCTCTCACGCTCGATCGCGGTCTGTGCTTCCACGGCAAACCGCGCGGAGGTGAGTTTCTGCTCTGCCCACAGCTTTTCGGCTTCGGCTCGAACCTCGGCACGCTTCACCGCAATCGCGGTTTCGGCGTCGAGTTCGGCGCGGTCCTGCAGCGCCCGCGCCGCGACCTCGCGGTCCTGCGCGGTCTCGCCGCGCCACAGCTTCAGCAGCAGCGGGAGCAGGCTCAGCAAGGCGAAGAACGCAATTGTGATCAGCCGCAACATGAGTGCGCCGAAATTCGCGACGGTGTAGTCGTGCATTGCGGTCCAATGCGCGCCGAGACCGGTGTCGACCTGCGCAGGTGCTTCCGCTCGGGCCTTGCTGAGTGCGGCTTCTGCCTGGTCGATTTCCGCGTCGATGCCGGGCGCTTGCCGGTCGCGGTTGGTCAGTGCGACGTCGAGCTCGCGCTTCGCGCCGTCGAACAGTTCGTTGGCGGTGCGGGTTTCGGGTCCGGATCCGGGTACGCCCGTGATCTTCTGCGGCGGGCAGGCGGGGGAGGGGTTGAATTCGCAGCGGGCGACAACCAGGGCCTCGTCGAGGTGGGACTGCGCGCCGCTGACTGCGCTGTCCAGGCGTGCGCGATCGGCGTGCGCGCGATCGAGGTCGCCGGTCGCCGCGACGACTGCCGGAGCGGTCGCAGCTTGCGCTACGGCTTTGTCCTCGAGGGCACTGTTGATGGAGCCGTTGAAGATCCCGATCGACGCGAGTTCGCCGAGGACCACTGCCATGAACAGCGCGACCGTCGCGCGGCCCAGCAAACCTGACACAGTGGGTCGATTTCCGCCGGCGATCGCCCTCGCGAGTGCGGCCGCCAGGAGTCCGACGACGAGCGTGAACGGCAGTATGGCTAATATCGGCCACGATGTGGATACGGCGATCGCTACGGTCGCGACAAGCCACGCCAGGAGCCCGTTGAGCACCACGACGACGCCCGCGACCTGATAGGACGCGCGGTCGCGCGCCTCGGTCGACGTGCTGGTCTGGCCCCCGCCGAGCCACGAGAGAGTACTGCCAATGGAGGCAGCATCGGGCTCGGGGGTTCTCATATGTCTACTCATCGGAGACTCCCGTTCGTATTCAGCGGTTTCTCCAGCGTGACAGGTACCTGCCTGGACCAGAAGTCGACGACCTGTCTTGTGGGCAGCTTCACAATAGTGCCCAAACCGGCCGGATGCGTGCTCGAGAGCTACCGCTGCTCCGCCGATTGAGCGGTCCAGCGTGCCAGCAAACGCATGGCTTCCGACGATGGTGAGCCGGGTTCGATAGGGACTGTTTCCCGTGAAACCGAGTCCAGTCCGGCCTCATGGCATGTCGTTGGAACCCAGGGCGTCCTCGTCGCGTCCATTACGGTGTGAGGATGCGGATGGGGCGGGTAACGCTGACGGTCATAGCTGCCGTACTGACGGCCACGGGGTGCACCACTACAACTCCCGGCGCGGCTGAACCAACAAAGTTGGACGACAAATCGTTGTTCAAGCCATGCACCATTCCCGACGACACGCTCCGTGCCGCTGGACTCGACCCCGCCACCAAGGACGCGGACGTCTTCGGCGTCAAACGCACCGGCTGGGAAGTATGCGCTTGGAAGGGCGCAACCTGGTATTACGTCGGCGTCTCGGCCACCGTGCATACTCTCGATGAGGTTAAGACGAACACGCGCAACACCGGCTTTCAGCCTGTGTCGCTGCCCGGCCGACCTGACGCGGTGAGCTATTGGGAATCGCAACTGGGTCCGGACGAGATGTGCGCAGTTTCCTACGCGACAAGTCGAGGAACGATCACTATCGACGTCGATCGAAGCGGCGGTCTACCAGGCGACGATCAACCGTGCGCCGTCGTTCTGCGCGCCGCAGTGAGCCTCAACGATGCGATACCTACGTGACTGGGGGCGGAACCATGGGTGATCCGAATCAGACGTTGACCGAATTCAAGGGGCTCGCCGACGAAGTCGCCGCCGGTCGGCTGCGACTGAACGACGCCGCCGCCGATCGGTGCGCGCAAGCCTGCGACCGGTACATCGATGGGTTGATCACACTCAAGAGGCGTGGTCGTCGACTAGTCCGAGTGGACGCGTTTGGTGACCTCGGTTCGGCGCAGGCGCTCGGTGAAAAGTTCTTCAACCTTGCCGCAGGTGGCGGAGGCTCCTTCGAGGACGTCATTCAGCAGCACATCGACGTCGCCACCGAAATGCGCGACGTATTCGCCGATGCCGGTGCCGCCTACCGCGCATCCGACGAGGCCCATGCGGCGACGCTCAGCGGCGTTCTGCCCGGCTAGACAGGTTCCCATGTTCTAGGCTTGAGCCGTGGGCTCGCGGATGGCAACAAAGTGTTCTCGCCCAACAACTTCACCGACACCGATGAGATCGCCGCCCGCTTGTCCGCCTTCGAGAACCACTACAACCGGGCTGCCCGGCCGTTCAGATGGATGTACACCACGACCGACCTCACTGATTTTCTGAGCAGGCTCGACAATCACAAGTCCGACCACCGCCCCCGAGCGATTTGTCATCCCATCCGGCACAATCAACGCCTACAAGCCGACCAGCACCGGCTTCATCAGACCCGAACCGGCCGCGCGAAAGTTGGGGTTAGGCCCGATTGCCGTTCGTCAGCCGTTCTTTCGGATTAGGGCAGACGGGATTTCGAGCACCGCCTGCGCCCGTTCAGAGATCTCGCAACGGCCTGACGCCACCGAGTGCAGGATTCCGTTGTAGATGAGATTCCACATCAGCGGATTGGATTGCGCGTCGATAATCGTCAAACCGTAGATGGAACGCCCGTCCGCGTCGGCCAAGTGCAGGGCGCGGCGATGACCGGTGGCGCCCACGTCGATGCTGGCGAGCTCGTAGGTTCTAATCCAAACCTTTTCTGACTGAACCCACACTGCCCCAGCCGCCAGCAGATCCGACTTGAGGCGCCAGACGAGAAATGCGCAAATCGCGGCAAAGACGAGCCACATCCACCAGAACGAACGCAAATCAGTCAGCCAATCGAATCCTCTGGTGTTCAGCACTCCAAGAACGGCAAAGACGACGAAACAAGCGGCGACGATTTTCCACGGTGCGATCGCGGATGTGCCAGCATCCCATTCCAGTGCGGGACCAAGATCGGCGGGCGCGACTACTTTGTCGGGTGATCGTTCGTATTGTGTGGCGCGAACAGTCGGTACCTCGGGGGCCCGTGGTGCGGCTGGCGGCCGCGGCAATCCGGTTTTCGAGTCGGGCGCCGGCGGCAGCGCTGAGGATCCGCTCTGCGGGTTCCTGTTATCTCCGTCGGTCATTTGAGAACCTGATCGATTGCGAATCCGATGCCGAGGCCGACAACGACTCCGACGCCGACCGTCACGACGACAGGTGCGCCAAGCGTGGCGAGGCCGGCCGTTGCCAAAGTGCCCGCGACGAATCCTCCGCCGTTCTTGGCGCTTATGCGACCGACATCACCCCAATCCTCGGCCTCCTGTAGTTCGAATCCGGTTTGAGCGACGGTGATTGCCGCGCCAATGGCCGGGAATTCGCCAGCGATCTTCGCGGCGCCAGACGGCAACTTAGACAGGGCGCTCTTCGGAATCATCGGCTGGGTTGCAATCTTTCCCATCATCCCGGTCGGGTTACCGCCTGCGAGACCACGGTTGAAGGCGGCGATGTCGCCGGCTTGAGCTGCGCCCGGGAGGAATTTCTCCATCGCCTTCGCGGCGGCCTGTTGATACTGTGTATCGACTCCACCTTCGAGCGTGATCGCTGCCAGCCGTTGTACCTGAGCGGCGCGCGTTGCCGCTTCCGGTGCCCACTTGTCGAAACGTTTGACTCCACCCTCAACCACTCCGGACGCGATTGCTGGGGCCAACCATGGCGCGTCACTCATGACGTGTTGCTTCAGGTCGTAGAGGGCGGACGTGCCCTCGGCCAGTTCCTGCCTCAGCTTGTTCATCGCCGCCATTTCCTTGTTTCGAGCGTCACCAGCGATCGTCAAGGCCTCGCTATATGCAGCCACCTGTTTTGCATGCTGTGCGGCGAATGCGTTTCGTGCATCAGCGGTCAGCGGGCCCATAGGCTGTGGTGCAGGATCGAAGATCCATTCCGCGTTGCCGCCGTTGAAGGTGACGTGCAATTTGGCATCGATGGCTACGCGAGCGGCGTCTTCCATCCGTTGCTTGATCGTCAGCAGCTCCTCAGAGAACGTGTTGAGCGCTTTCCCAGCCTTTTCGGACTCGTCGCTGACCCGTTCTGCTTGCTTCCGAATATCGCTAATGCGCTCGCGGAAGGCATCGCCAGCCGCGCCTTTTTCCCATTCGGATTCCGATTTCGATTTGGAATCATCTAGTCGGCCGGCGTTCGCGTCGGCTCCTTCACCAAGCTTCTTCAGCGCGTCGGCGCATTGGAAGCAGCTGGCGATGTTTCCGAACACCCAAACGTAGATCAGCGCGGACCTCCCTGTGGGAGCTGCCGCTCGACGCTGCTGATGTGTGCGGTGTTGTGCTGTTCGGCCGTTTCGTAATTTGCTCCGTTGATCTGGACGGCGTCGGCGGTTCTTGCGACCGTAGTGACAAGCTCGCCCATTGTGCTACCGAGCGATTCGAGGAACTTAGCCACCGCCAACGTCGCGAATCCGGCGTCCGGTAGCTGAGGCGGACTGAGTCCGGCATATCCCGATGCGCCCTCAGCCAACGGTTTAGCGACCGTCTCGAGGTCATCGACCTTGATCTCGTCAGTCATTTCCGCTGCCCTGGCCTGTAGTTGCCAATCGGCCTCTCCATCCACGTCGACATCGGGTACGCAACTTCGTTGTCCTCCTCATAAAGCGGTTCCGCAACGTCCCTGCGCTGGCCTTCTGGCATGTAGCCGTCCCACAGAATGATCTCGACTCCGAAACGACGTCGGACCTCTTCGAGGCCGTCCGAGTCGAGAGTCACCCACGGCTGCGCCCCGCCGCAGCATCGGACCAACATTGCTCGCGAGGAGTACGCGGGCAGCACCATCAATCCATCTGCCGACCGCCGCAATTCGAGTGCACCAGCCGTGTTTCCGCGGTGCGGCTGCGTCGGGACATACAGGATGAACCGCTCGCCTGCGTCGGAACCACCCACCGTCACCCCCAAGTCCACAACCAGGACAAATCTGCTCGGTCAGCGTAACGCGAGGTACCGCCTGCGACGCATCAGAGCGCACGTAACCCTGGCGTGAGCTCGGGCACGGTCGAGAGGCCACGTTCTAGACGCTGAGCGGCGTCCGGCCGGACGAGGGACCGCGTCGCCGATCGACGATCCGGCACGCGAAGCGCAGGTCTACGACTCGATCGCGAAGCTCGGTTCCACCAGAGGGCTGCCCATCGCGTGGGTCAGGTCGGTGTTCTTCGGTCAGATCGAGGCGAACAAAGTTGTACAGCGCGGGTCGGCCCGACCTGCGCGGTCAACTTGTCGCGCAGTGTGTTCGGCGTCGTGACCTCGGGGCGTGCCGACGTGTTGCACAACGCCGCTTTGGTGCGGGCCGCCGCGGCGTTGTGTGCGCCACTGCCCACCTGACCAGGGAACCTCCTGGAGTATCGGGTAGTCCCCAACTAGAATGTTTGGATACCCGAAATCTCGCTGTAAGGTTCCTGCATGACTTTGATCGAGGCGGTGCGCCCCAAATTGGAGCGGGCGCGCGCCGGATCGCTGCTGCTCGGGCCGGCATTCGTCGCCGCCATTGCGTACGTCGATCCTGGCAACGTCGCATCCAACATCAGTGCTGGAGCGCAGTTCGGATACCTGCTCGTCTGGGTGATCGTGTCCGCGAATGTGATGGCCGGTCTCGTCCAGTTCCTGTCGGCCAAGCTCGGCCTGGTGACAGGAATGTCGTTGCCGGAGACCGTCCGCGAGCGTTCCAGCCGCCCGGTGCGGTTGGCGTATTGGTGCCAGGCCGAATT
>JBBSKP010000033.1:0-30025 GCA_038256175.1 Mycobacteriales bacterium | reverse complement strand
TCGGTGATTTCGGCGGAGATCCGTCCGCGTGCCGACACCTTGTGTCCGTTTCGGCGTGCCCATTCACGAATAGCCGCGCTTTGTTCCCGATCAACCGATACTCGCGCCTTTGTACCCGACGCGATACTTGCCGGCTTTGCACGGCGACGACCACTGACCTTGCGCGCGCTGCCGACCCAGTCGTCAAGCTGCGAACGAAGTTTCGCTGCATTTGCGGCGGACAAGTCGATCTCGTAGGAGGCACCATCGATACCGAACTCGACGGTCTCATCGGCGGGCGCCTCCCCATCCACATCGTCGATCAGGGTGACGGTGACCTTCTTAGCCATGGGGTGCCATTCCTCTCAAAATGATGTGACCTTGAATGCTAGGTCGATAACTCGAAGTTCAGCGTACCCCGATAACTCAGAATTCCAAGATCACACTAATGAATTAGGAATAGCTATCGTTCAGCGTCCCAACGGACGGACAATTGGGAACAAGATGGTTTCTCTGATTCCCAAGCCCGTCAGTGCCATGAGCAATCGGTCGATTCCCATGCCGGTACCGGTCGTCGGCGGCATGCCGTGTTCCATCGCAGCGAGAAACTCTTCGTCCAGCACCATCGCTTCGTCGTCTCCCGCAGTTGCGAGCCTGGCCTGATCGACGAACCGCTCGCGCTGAATCACCGGATCGACCAACTCCGAATAGCCCGTTGCCAATTCGAAGCCACGAATATAGAGATCCCACTTCTCGGTGACACCTGCCTTCGTGCGGTGCTGGCGGGTCAGTGGCGATGTTTCTACCGGAAAGTCACGCACGAATGTGGGGGCAAACAGCTTGTCTCCATATTGGTGCTCCCATAGTTCTTCGACCAACTTGCCGTGCCCGTATCCCTTACCTTCGGGGATCTCGAGCCCAACTCGATCGGCGAGTGCGAGCAATTCCTCGACAGTCGTTTCGGGGGTAACGGTTACGCCGATGGAATCGGACAGTGAGGGATACATCTCCACCGTCGTCCACTCACCGGCTAGGTCGTATTCGGTCCCGTCCGGAAGCGTCACGATCAGTGTGCCCAGCGCTTCCTGCGCAACTTCCTGCACCAATTCGCGCATCATCTTTGCCGAATCGTCGTACGTACCGTATGCCTCGTATGTTTCCAGCATTGCAAATTCAGGCGAATGCGTAGCGTCGGAACCCTCGTTACGGAAATTTCGGTTGATCTCGAAGACCTTCTCGATACCGCCGACCACACACCGCTTGAGAAACAGCTCCGGAGCGATGCGCAGGTACAAGTCCATGTCGAGCGCATTCGAATGGGTGACGAACGGTCGTGCCGCCGCACCGCCGTGCAACGTTTGCAGCATCGGAGTCTCGACCTCGAGAAAACCGCGCCGCTCGAGCGCATTACGGAGTGCCGTCACAACGGCAATACGCTTGCGTGCCATTTCGCGCGCTTCCGGACGCAGGATCAGATCGACATAACGCTGCCGGACCCGCGATTCCTCGTTCATCTCCTTGTGCGCGACCGGCAATGGGCGTAGCGATTTCGACGCCATCTCCCACGCATCGGCAAGCACACTCAATTCACCGCGTCGCGAACTGATGACCTCACCGTGCACGAACACGAAGTCACCGAGATCGACGTCCGCTTTCCAGGCGGCGAGGGATTCTTCGCCGACACCGGCCAGGCTGATCATCGCCTGCAGCTGGGTGCCGTCGCCCTCCTGGAGCGTGGCAAAGCACAGCTTGCCCGTATTGCGCAGGAAAATCACCCGGCCCGCGACGCCAACCAGGTCGCCCGTGGCGGTGTCCGCGGCCAAATCCGGGTAGGCAGCGCGAATGTCCGCCAGCGTGTGGGTGCGCGCCACCGAAACGGGATACGCCTCGCGTCCCTGCTCCAGCAGACGGTCACGCTTGGCTCGACGAATCCGAATCTGTTCCGGAGTGTCATCGGTGGTCAGGTTCGGTTCACTCACGACCGTGAAGCCTATCGGGTCTCGCACCCGCTCCAACGCGCGCGGTTTGCTCAGCTACTTCACAGGGCCGCCACGGTCTCGACCTCCCGGACGAAATGCCGCGCACCGGACGCAACCCCCAGCAAACCGGCGGCTTGAATCGCCTTGTATCCGCCAACGACGTCGGTCGCCTTGTGTAGGCCGAGCTGCTTCAGAGCGGCAGCTGCCAGGCTGGAGGTGTATCCCTCCGAGCACAGGACGATCCACTCGACGTCGTGATCCGTCGCGAGGGCAATGTGCGCCGAGCTCGTTGGATCGCAACGCCATTCGAGATGGTTGCGCTCGATTGCCAGCGCACCAGGCAACGAGCCTTCGCGGGCACGCTGCGCTTGCGGGCGGATGTCCACCAGAATCGCTCCCCGCGCAACCGCTTCCGGAAGCTGGAATGCGTAGATCCGGTCCAGCTGGTCGCGGGCCTGCGTCAGCATCTCCTCGATGTTCATGACAGATCCCCTTCGGGCTGGTCGGTTAGCACGGTGCGGGTACGGCGCAACGTGGCGTGATCGGTGACTTCGTAGTACGACATCGCGGCGAGGGGCGGCGAGTAGGCGTGCACGCTCAGCGTCGGTTCGGTCGGGGTTGGTTCAATCGACGCCGAACGACTCGGGAGGTTCGTGGCCCGCATGACGTCGTGCACCCAACCGATCGGGAACGACGCCTGATCACCGGCCTGCAACGTGCGGAGCCGCAGTTCCTCACCGGTCCACCGAAACTCCGACAGCGCGCCGCTGAGCACGGTCAGCGCACCGAGGGACCCTGCATGATCGTGCAGTTCGGTGGACTTGTCCGGCACCCAGCTGATCAGCCATACGTCGAGGTCGTCGTCCGATCGGAGGCGGACTGCCCAGCGCTTGTCTCCGGGCCAGCGACCGTCGGCCGGAAGGAGATGATCATAGTGACCGTTGAGGACATCCTCGGCGCCTTCGTCTGTGATCCGCAAAAGGTCGGCGGGCCGCAGCCGGGTAGGCAGCGCAGATGCCACTACTCGATCCGAGAACTCTCGGTCGGCAGATATAGGTATGTCAGTGGAATAGACGGAGAGCATGAATGAATCTCCAGGAGGTGTTTGATGGTCAAGGCAGACGTCAGCCTCGACAACACTCCTGGGCGCTCATGCAGCGATTCACCCGGCCAGCATAGCAGGACGCTGCCCGATAGTGCACGGCCACCGCGAGGTGTGACTCAACCCTCACGGATGGCGGAGCCGCTTCTGATTTCGCTCGTAGACGAGCCGCAGACCTTCGAGCGTCAGGTCGGGTTCGTGGTGCTCGATGGTGTCGGACTCGGGAATGATCAGCGGCGCACTGTCTCCCGTGGCGATCACCGCAACATCGCTGCCGGCGAAGGCTGTCAGTTCGGCACGGACCCGGCGAACGAGGCCGTCGACCATCCCGGCAAAGCCGAAGACCGCACCCGACTGCATGCATTCGACCGTGTTCTTTCCGACCACCGATCGCGGGCGGACCAACTCCACCTTCCGCAGGGCAGCACCCTGGGAGGCGAGGGCGTCCATGGAAATCTCCACGCCGGGGCCGATGATGCCGCCGAGGAACTCGCCCTTCGCCGATACGACGTCGACGCACGTCGAGGTACCGAAGTCCACGACGATCGCGGGCGAATCGTAAAAATGATGCGCCGCAAGGCTGTTCACGATGCGGTCGGCACCGACCTCTTTGGGGTTGTCGACAAGTAGCGGAACGCCGGTGCGCACACCGGGCTCGACGACGACATGCGGGACGTGACCCCAGTATCTGTTGAGCATCAACCGAATCTCGCGTAGCACCGACGGAACCGTGGAAAGCGCTGACACACCGGTGATCTCGTCTGCGTGAGCGCCGACGAGGCCACGCAGGGCCAAGGCTAGCTCGTCCGCCGTCATCCGCGGATCGGTGTGCATTCGCCAGTCCCGCACCAACTTCGAGTGCGACCCGCTGCCCGAGAAGAGCCCGAGGACGATGTTGGTGTTGCGGACGTCGACAGCGAGTAACACCGCTTAGACCACGGCGAGTGTGCGTGGTGTGATCAGACCCGAACCTGGAGGTGCGTATGCCGGATCCGAACCCAACTCGACGGGCTTGTTCTTCTCGTCGACGAAGACAACCCGCGGCTGGTACTCCTTGATCTCCTGCTCGTTCATCACGCCGTACGCGATGAGGATCACGAGGTCGCCGGGATCCACCAGATGCGCTGCGGCACCATTGATCCCGATCACGCCCGAGCCGGCCTCGCCGGTGATCACATAGGTCTCGAGGCGTGCGCCGTTGGTGATGTCGACGATACAGACCTGCTCACCCTCCAGTAGGTCCGCCGCCTCCATCAGGTCACGGTCGACAGTGACGGAACCGACGTAATGCAGATCGGCGTGGGTCACCGTCGCCCGGTGAATCTTCGATTTCATCATGGTGCGCATCATCGTTGGTGCCTTCCTATCGAGAAAGAACGTCGTGGGGACGGGAGTCTGGTTGTTGCGGTTCGGAATTCGTCAGTTCGGGAACTGTTGCGCCGATTCCGACGCTGACATTGTCGATCAGCCTGGTCGAACCGATTCGTGCGGCGACGAGCAAGCGTCCAGCACCGTGCTCTGGAGCGGGGCCCAGGTCGACGCCGCGTAACTCCAGGTAGTCGACCTCGAATTCCGGTGCTGCGGAAAGGACCTCGTTGGCTGCGGCGAGAACCGCACTCCGTCCGCGCGGCCCAGCGTAGGAACCGGCAAGCAGCGCGGACGCCAGCGCAGTCGCCGCTTCCCGTTGCCGCTCGTCGAGATAACGGTTGCGCGAGGACATCGCGAGCCCGTCGGACTCACGCACGGTCGGTACGCCGACGATCCGCACGTCGAAATTCAGGTCACGAACCATCTGCCGAATCAGCGCCAACTGCTGGTAGTCCTTCTCACCGAAGTACGCGACGGTGGGGTGGGCGATCTGCAGGAGTTTCGCGACAACGGTCAGCATGCCGGCAAAGTGTGTCGGCCGGCTCGCACCTTCGAGTTCGGCTCCGAGCGGGCCCGGATGAATCATCGTGCGGCGCCCGTCGGGGTACATATCGGCGGCAGACGGCGCAAAGACCAACTCCACGCCCTCGGCGCGCAGCAACTCGATGTCGGCCTCGAGCGTGCGCGGGTAGGCGTCGAGATCCTCGTTCGCGCCGAACTGCAGCGGATTGACGAAGATCGAGACGATCACCACCGACGAGGCAAGCTTCGCCTGGCGGACGATCTCCAGGTGACCACGGTGCAAAGCACCCATCGTCGGCACCAGGGCAACGGTGCGCCCGACGCCACGCAGGGCGTTCGACACGGCTGTCACCACGTGCGGGTCATGGTGCACGGTCAGTTCGCCGGACTTGAAGGCGCCCTTCAACGCTGCGGTCATCGCTCCTCCAGCAGGTCGATCAGCTGTGACATTCTTCCGCCGTCGATGCTCCGACCGGCAACTCGTTGCGCGGACCGCAGCGACATCGCCCGGTAGCTCGCCGCAATCTGTGGATCCACCCCGTCGAGCACATGCAGATGAGCAGCGACGGCCACAGCGTCACCGCGAGCGACCGGACCGGTCAGTGCCGACGGGCCACGACGCAACGCGTTGTCGAGGGCAGCGGACAGCAGCGGTGCGAGCAACCGTTCGGCCAAGCCGTTCGGCTGATCGTCGACCAACTGCTGACCGAGCAACTCCTGACCCTGCAGCGCCACGCGAAGCGCAGCGACAGCGTCGACAACCAGCGTGACCAGGTGGTTACTGCCGTGCGCGAGGGCCGCGTGGTAGAGCGTCCGATTGATTTCGTCGACCCGGACCGGCTCGCCGCCGATTTCGATGACGAGCGATTGGGCAATCGCATAGCCGATCTCGTCGGCCGCGGTGATACCGAAGCATGCGTTGGAAATCCGGGCGGTGTCTTCGTCATGCCCGGTGAACGTCATCGCAGGATGGATGGCCATCGGTGTGGCACCCAGCGCGGTCAACGGGGCAAGGATTCCGATCCCGTTCGCTCCGGACGTGTGGACAACGATCGTTCCCGGCTTCACCGATTCGGTGGCCGCGAGCCCGGCGACAATGGTCTCCAGCTCGGCATCGGGCACTGCAAGAACCAGCAACTCGCTACGTGCTGCGACCTGGTCGACAGGAAGAATTTCGGATTCGGGCAAACGAGTCTGTGCGCGGCTCACCGACGCTGCGGACACCGCGGATACTCCGAAAACAATGTGTCCGGCGCGCTCCAAAGCGGCACCAATCGCCGTACCCACTCGTCCCGCCGAGACGATTCCTACCGTCAGTCGTGCGGGCGCAGGGTCACCAGACAATCCTGCGGAGGTCGCCCCTATTGAGGTCAACACTGTCCCTCTCGTTCGTTCCAGTCCCGCTCAGCGGGTACCAGACGTCCTGCGGCCAGGATATCGGCTTCGCAGGGTTCGAGGCCATGCCAGAAAGAGTGATTTGCAGCACCGGACCGGCCGGCGACCGTCAGCTCCGGTGTCGGCTCGGCCGCAGCACACCCTCGTGGCCGGAGCCCTCCGACTGCAGGTTGGCCATGATTTCAGCGACGGTCAGGCCCGACGAATGCGATCCCGCGCCGGCCTCGGCGTCAGAACTCGCAGCACGACGTCGGCGCCGTGGTCCTGCGGCAGGCTCGGGCAGCGGCTCGGGCTCGGGCTCCGGTTCTGACGCAGGCTCGACATCGAGTAGAGGCACCGGTGACGTGACCGGCTCCGGTTCCTGCTCCTGTTCGTCGGTCGCCGCTGGTGAATCCGCCAGCATGTCAGGCATCAGAATGGAGGTCTCGGCGGTGACCGGCTCGTCGTACGGGCTCGCGAAATGCGGGCTGACGTCGGTCTCCGAGTCATATGCCGGTGCCGGTGGACGATTTTCCGGTACGAAAAGTCCCGAGGGTGCTGGCTGGTAGCTGCCGTATGCCCCTCGGGCCAGCTCCTGGACCCGCATCGAGTCGGCACGCAACGCGACCCGATCGACGGGGAGCTGCCCTTCGAAAAGCACTTGGAGGTTCGCCCGTAGCGCTGCCAGTTCCTGCCGGAGCCCGGCGAGCTCCTCGGAATCTGCCCGCACCTCGTGCCGGACCCTCGTCTCCACACCCATTTCGAACTCTCTGCGCGCAGAAATCTCGCGTTCGAGTTGCAGCTCGTAGACAGTCTGCAAGTCCCGGACCTTGGCCTTGTCCAGCGCTGATTCGCGGCGGTACTTCGTCATGGCGATCGCGCCGGCGATAGCAGCCCACAGCGCTGCAACGAGCCCGACGCGAAGCAATTCGACGCTCTCACTGAAGACCAGAAAGAGGCTCGCGATCACGCCGAGGACGATCAGGATCCCGATGATCAACTGGCCCGCCCCGCGTCCGCCGCGGCGCGACGACTTGGTGCGAACAGGCGACGTCATGATGCCAAGGGTAGCTTCCCGAATGCCACGCACAGGTCAACGACCGGCGATTCCCTGCGGACTTTCTCAGTGAGCGGGCTCATCCGGGGGGTCCTCGGGCGTCTTGCAGCAGTGTTCGAGCCATAGTGCCGCGGCGACAAGGACCACTCCGGCGACCAGCCCGACAACGACGCCTGGGCTGTCTGAGACCGCCGCTCGCAAGATGGACCGTTGCGGGAGGACGTAGAGCAGGAAGCCCAGCCACACTCCCGCGGCTGCGGCACCCACGAGCGCCGACGCCTTCGCGAGCGCAACCGCCTTCGCGGCAGTGATCGGATGCAGCTGACGCGGGCCGTCGCCGATCTCGTGATTGTTGATCCTCGACCGAATCATGAACGCGGCGATCGCTTCGATCACCGCAACGGGATACAGCGAGGCACCGGCGTAGATCGGGATCGGCGGCAGCTGACCGTAGAGAACGCGTACGAGGATCCAGGACGCGACCGCCGCGATGCCGAACAGGCCGACGAGATCCCAGATGCGTGTCGGCTTCATGCGTCCAGCCTCCGCGCGAGGCTCATGTCGGTACGCCGAACACCCGCCAGCTCGTCCTCGCTCAACGCCGCGAGCAACTGCCGAACGGAAATCGGACTCCCGTCGATATCGAGTTCGGCGTCGGGTTCCACGTCCAACCACGGAATCAGCACGAACGCTCGCTGCTGCGCCCGGGGATGCGGGAGGGTCAATTCCGGATCGGCACTGCGCAGGCCGTCACACGTGATGACATCGACATCCAACGTCCGCGGACCCCAACGGACGTCACGCACTCGGTCGGCGGCGAGTTCGAGTTGTTGCCCTGCTCGCAGCCAACCGAGGCAGTTGACGTTCGAATCCTCTACAACTACAACGGCATTCAGATAATCCTGCTGCTCGACCCCACCCCATGGCGCAGTCGAGTACACGCCGGAGACGCCGACCACCGCGCTGCCGAGACCATCGACGACCGATTGCAGATTCGCGAGCCGGTCACCGATATTGGACCCGATCGACAAAACGCTGCGGCTCACTCGGGCACACCCTGATCGTCGGCAGCAGCGCGACTGCGGCTTGCCACCACCATCACATCGGCAAACGTAAGTGGGATCGGCGCCGAAGGCTTGTGCAGCACAACGTCGACGGCGGTCACACGGTGATCCCGCATGACGTCGTCCGCGATCTCGGCGGCCACGGTCTCGATCAAGTTGCGGGGTGGGCCCTCGATGATCGCTGCCGCGCGCGCCGCCAATGCCCCGTAGTCCAGAGTGTCCGCAAGATCGTCGGATGCGGCGGCCTTCGCGAGATCGAGCCAGACCGTGAGATCTACGATGAAGTCCTGGCCGTCCTGACGTTCGTGGTCGAAAACGCCATGGTTGCCACGAACGCGCAAGCCGTGCAACTCAATTCGATCAGCCATCGACTGTCGCCTCCCCTACCGCGGCATTGCGCCACGCTTCGGCGACGGCGAGCGCGTCGCACGAGCCGCGAACGTCGTGCACACGAACACCCCATGCACCGTGGGTCGCGGCCAGTCCAGAGATGACAGCAGTCGCAACTTCGCGACCGTCAGGAGGTCGAATGCCTGCCTCGTCGGCGAGCAACGATCCGAGGAAACGCTTGCGGGACGCACCTATGAGGATCGGGAAGCCGAGTTGGGTGAACGCAGGCAACGCCGCGAGCAGCGCCCAGTTGTGTTCGGCATTCTTTGCGAACCCGAGCCCCGGATCGAGTACCAGGTTGGCCGGATCCACGCCTGCCGACACGGCGGCATCTACCTGCGTCAACAGCTCGGACCGGACTTCGCCGACCACATCGTCGTAGTGCGCCACCGATCCCGTGTGGACATATTCCGCCGCGGAAAGCCAGTGCATGAGAATCCAGGGCAGCTTCGCCGATGCGACCACCGCGGCCATGTCTGGGTCCGCGCGACCGCCCGACACGTCGTTCACGACCGATGCGCCTGCTTCGATCGCCGCACCGGCGACCGCCGCACGCATGGTGTCGACGCTGACGGTGATTCCTTCGGCAACCAGATCGGCGATGATGGGCGCGACCCGCGCCGCCTCGATCTCGGGTTCGACCCGCGTTGCCCCAGGCCGCGTCGATTCACCGCCCACATCGATGATGTCGGCGCCGGCTTTCGCGAGCAGCACTCCATGAGCAATCGCAGCATCGTGGTCGAGGTAGCGACCGCCGTCGGAAAACGAATCGCTTGTCACGTTGAGCACGCCCATCACGACAACACGCCGGTTCGCGTGCGCTCTGGGGAGCCCGATCACTTTCGGAGGATGAGGTCCAGGGCCTCAGCACGTGAGGCCGCGCTCGATTGGAAGAGTCCGCGCACGGCGGACGTCGTCGTGCTTGCCCCGGGCTTCCGGATCCCACGCATCGCCATGCAGAGGTGTTCCGCCTCGACCACCACGATTGCGCCACGGGGATCCAGCTTGCGCATCACGGCATCGGCGATCTGAGTCGTCAGCCGTTCCTGCACCTGCGGGCGTTTGGCGTACAGATCGACGACCCGGGCCAGCTTGGACAGGCCCGTCACCCGACCGTGCACTCCGGGGATGTAGCCGACGTGGGCGACGCCGTGGAAAGCAACGAGGTGGTGCTCGCACGTGGAGTACAGCGGAATGTCGCGCACCAACACCAGTTCCTGGTGCCCCTCGTCGAAGGTGGTGTTGAGCACCGCGTCCGGCTCGACGTAAAGGCCTGCGAACATCTCGCGGTACGAGCGCGCCACCCGTGCCGGCGTATCGATCAGTCCAGGCCGGTCCGGGTCCTCGCCGATGGCGATCAGCAATTCCCGAACGGCCGCCTCAGCGCGCGGTTGGTCGAAAGGCTTGCCGGTTGCCAGCGCGACGGTCACGTCACCGGCCTTGTCGACCCTGCCGTCTTCGTCGATTTGCTCGAGCGCCAATCGAGGGCACCTCCCAATGTCGTAGCCGGTGTCACCGGCCGGCGTTGCGGCTCGTCGACAGTCAAATTCTCAAGCCTGCGGGCGCGAACTAGTGCCGCCCGTTCGGCCCTTCCCACGTCTGCTCGCCGGCGTCGTGTCTGGTGTTGCCCGTGCCGGAAGAAGGAGACTTCCATGGGTCGTACGGCGTCTCGTCCGCCGGGCGTGCGTGCTGACCAGTGGGAGACCAGTCGTGGTCGCTGCGCTCACGCGGCGGCCATCCTCGATCCTCCTGTTCGGGTGCAGCTTCCTGCGGCGGCCATCCTGGTGCCGACCAGCCTGCCGGGGCGCCGTAGTCCGGCCTGGAACCGTGCGTTCCGCCCGGCCGTGTCGGTGCCGGGTACGGTCCACCGTTCGGCACGTACCCCGGTGCGGGGTAGCCGTTGTACTGACCTTGACTCGGCACCGTCTCACGCTTCTGCAAAACAGGTTTCAACTCGTCCTCCGGCGGAGGCCACGGCTCGCCACGCTCGGTCGCGAGCTCGCGTGGAGTCTTCACCGGCGGCTTGTCCGAAGGAGTCCGTCCACCGAAATCGTTGAACGCCGTGATGCGTGGCCGCTTCTCGACAGCGGTGAAAATCTCTTCGAGATCCTTGCGGTGCAGGGTCTCGCGCTCGAGGAGTTCGGTTGCGAGCAGGTCGAGCACATCGCGGTACTCGTTGAGGATCGCCCAGGCCTCGGTGTGCGCAGCCTCGATCAGGTTGCGCACCTCTTCGTCGATTTCCCTCGCGACCTCGTGCGAGTACTCGGGTGCCACTCCCATCGAACGACCGAGGAAGGGATCACCTTGTTCCTGGCCATACCGAACGGCACCGAGTTTGGCGCTCATTCCATACTCGGTAACCATCGCGCGGGCGATCTTCGTTGCCTGATCGATGTCCGACGATGCGCCGGTTGTCGGCTCGTGGAAGACCAATTCCTCGGCCGCGCGGCCGCCCATTGCCATGACGAGGCGCGCGATCATCTCCGAGCGCGTCATCAGGCCCTTGTCGTCCTCGGGGACGGTCATCGCGTGACCGCCTGTGCGCCCGCGAGCGAGGATGGTGACCTTGTAGACCGGTTCGATGTCCGGCATCGCCCATGCTGCGAGGGTGTGGCCACCCTCGTGATAGGCCGTGATCTTCTTCTCGTGCTCGCTGATGATCCGGCTCTTGCGGCGCGGTCCACCGACAACTCTGTCGACCGCCTCCTCGAGCGAGTCGCCGGTGATCAAGGTGCCGTTCTCACGAGCCGTGAGCAGCGCGGCCTCGTTGATCACGTTGGCAAGATCGGCGCCGGACATTCCGACGGTGCGCTTCGCCAGACCTTCGAGGTCGGCGTGCTGGTCGATCGGTTTGCCCTTGGAATGCACCTTCAGAATTGCGCGCCGACCCGCAAGGTCGGGAGCTCCGACCGGGATTTGCCGGTCGAATCGCCCTGGCCGAAGCAACGCCGGGTCGAGGATGTCCGGGCGGTTGGTCGCGGCGATCAGGATCACTCCCGTGCGGTCGCCGAAGCCGTCCATCTCGACGAGCAGCTGGTTGAGCGTCTGCTCGCGCTCGTCGTGCCCGCCACCGAGGCCTGCGCCACGCTGCCGGCCGACCGCATCGATCTCGTCGACGAAAATGATGCAAGGGCTGTTCTGCTTCGCCTGCTCGAACAGGTCGCGCACCCGAGATGCGCCGACGCCGACGAACATCTCGACGAAGTCGGAACCGGAGATGGTGAAGAACGGCACGCCTGCCTCGCCGGCAACGGCGCGCGCGAGCAGTGTCTTACCGGTTCCGGGCGGTCCGTAGAGCAACACGCCCTTCGGGATCTTCGCGCCGAGTGCCTGGTAGCGAGCGGGGTTCTGGAGGAAGTCTTTGATCTCGTACAGCTCTTCGACAGCCTCGTCGGCGCCTGCGACATCACCGAACGTCGTCTTGGGCATGTCCTTCGACAGCTGCTTCGCCTTGGACTTACCAAAGCCCATGACGCCGCCGCGACCACCGCCTTGCATTCGGCCCATGACGAAGATGAAGAGTCCGAGCAGGATGACCATCGGGAGCACGAACAGCAGGATCGAGGTGAACCAGCTCTCCTGCGTCACCGAAGTGTTGAAGCTCTTGGCACCGGACTGCTCGACGGCTTCGAAGATCTTCGCGGAGGTATTACTACCCCCTGGGTACTTCGCGATGATGTCTTTCTTGCCGTCGGTGGCCTCGGTCCCGTTCTTCAGGGTTATCCGTACCTGCTGCTCTTTGTCGTCGATCTGCACCTTGTCGACGTTGGTCTTGCCGTTCAGCTCAGAAAGGGCGACAGATGTGTCGACGTTCTGCCAGCCTCGCGTGTCGTTGCTGAAGTAGCTGAACGCATAGATCACCAGCAGAATGCCAGCGACGATGGCCAGGTTGCGAAACACAGTCTTGCGGTTCATACAGCGTCGGCCGTAGTGGCCAGTCCTTTCGAGCGTCCAGTCTTCACACCTGCGCCGGGAACCCGCACCGCGTGCGGACATACCAGGCTACCGCGAAGGTCGAAAGTCCACGTAGCTCGCGTGTCGAGCTGCGGTGGGGATTTCGTGACTACAACGTGCAAGATTGCCCGACGGTTCCCCACGCCGTTTCGGCAGGCGCCGTTTCGGCAGCCGTGATCGGCACTTCGCTCCCCCTTTGCCCACTTCACACCGGAGATACACGGTGTGAAGTGGCGAGAAAATCCGCGGAGTGGGCAGGCGCGCACGTTACCGTTGCACATGCTCCCCGAATCGGGGTCGACTCCGGACGAGACGGCAGCGTCGAGCCCGCCGCAGCGGCCGGGTGCGCAATCGCTGACCGTTCTGGCCGATGTCGTCGAACGGTTCGCATCGGCTTGGCGCATGTCCGACATTCCGCCCGACCTGGTCACCTTCCTTCCCGAATCGCCTGCGGTACGCCGCGTCTCCCTCATCGAGCTGGTCAAGGTCGATCTGGAGAACCGATGGCTACACGACAAACAAGCTGAACGGCTGACCCAATACTGCGAAGAGCTCCCTGAGCTGCGCGATTGGCCGCTGCCGCCCGATCTGATCTACGAGGAATTCCATGTGCGTAGGCGCAGCGGCCAGATTGTCGACGCCGCGGAATACACCAAAACGAGTTCCCCGATCAGGCCCAAGAACTGGAATCGCTGCTGACGAGCGGCGTGAACCAGAGCGCCTTGATCGCACCCTCGGGCGAGCCCGCGGCCCTTGACGAGATCAACGTCTGAGACCGTGTCAACGACTTCGACCTGATGATGGGCCTCGGCCGCGGTGCGTTCGCAAAAGTGTTTCTCGCACGGCAGCGGTCGATGCAACGCCTCGTCGCGGTCAAGATCTCGCAAGACCACGGCACCGAGCCACAGACGCTCGCTCAGCTCGACCACGACTACATCGTCCGCGTCTTCGATCAGCGCATGCTCGAGCGAGTTACGGCAGGATAGAACGCGAGCAGGATCGGTCGTACGCTCGAGTACATGTGCCGAAACATCACAGCGCTGCGCGGTCTCGAACCGGCGGCAACTCAGGAAGAGATACACGCGGCTGCCCTGCAGTACGTTCGCAAGGTCGGCGGACTCTCGAGCATCTCAGCGAGCACAAAATCCGCGGTGGACATCGCGGTCGCCGAGATCGCGGCCACCACCGCACGACTGCTCGAAGATCTGCCCGAGCGCCGAGTACCGCCGAAGAACCTGCCGCCGCTGCGCCGGATTCACGGCACCACGCACACTCACGCAGACGGACACACGCACACCCACGCGTGACGCCCGGTCACGTCAGCCGGTAGGCAACACCGATCGGCCGTAGCCGTCGATGCATGCCAACGCGATCTCCAAATGCATTCGGCGGCTGTCGATATCGTGGCCGAGCAGTTCCTGTATGCGTTGAATCCGATATCGCACGGTGTTCTTGTGCACTCCCAACTCGCGCGCCGCAGCTTCAGGGCTGCCCTGGAAGCGCAGGTACGCCTGCAACGTTTCGCGCAATCGGACCGAATTGGCGTCTATGCCGTCGATCCCCGCAAGCTCACGAGAGATCAACGCGCGCATACCTTCTGCGTCGGCCGATACTAGATGCACCAATTCGATGTCGAGATAGTCGGTCAACCACCCCGCATTGGGTGTGCGCTGCGCGATCTGTCGAGCAGCGAGCGCCTCGCGATGACTACGACGGAACCCTTCCACCCCGATCCCCCTGGCCCCGAACGCAACCCGCGCCTGCGCCTCGACCGCGAAGGCAGCCTGATTCTTCAGCACATCGAGATCTGGCACCGCGTCACACTGTGCCCAAGCCCACAATCCGCGCGCACCCGATGACACAGTCAGTGCCTGCGGACTGCCGAGGGCGGTCGCGATCCTGTTGGCCAGCCGGTCGAGTGTGCGGATGGCATCACCGTCGGCGGTTTCGTCGGTCCACAACACGAAGGCAATGTGCCTGCCCGACAATCGATAACCGAGCTGACCCGACGCGCCGTCGGCTTCGATCTCATCGCCCGAGAGGATCGCGCGGATCGTCTCCGCTCGGCGGGTGAACTCGCCGCGAAGTGCGCCTTCGCGCTCTTCGGTATAGACATCGGTGAGCAGCTCCAACGACGTTCCGAGCCATCTGCTCGACTGTTCGAACATCCGGATCAGCACCGCGCGTTCGAACTCGAACGGGAGGTCCTGTTGCCCGACGACATCGGTCAGGTACTCGATGGCAGCCTGATGGCCGGCCCGGTAGATATGCATCAGCACCCGCAGTTCGAGGCCTCGTCTCGCGATTGTTCGCGCGAGCGCCCGCGCCTCCACCGGTACGACTACCTGCACCTCGAGGTCGCCCAGAGCACCGAACACCGCCTCTACCTGCGCCCGAGTGCTCGCGTGGAGATCGCGTTGCAACTCGTGGTCCGCCATTTGCGGAACCAACGTCACTATCCGCGAATCGAGTCGCTCGATCAATCCGAGCATTCGATCGGGCTGGAGATGCTGGAAAACGTACGCTCGTAGCCAATCCCTGATCGCCGCCTCGGCGGGAGCGCTCATATCCATCCCACTTTGTACTCCGGAACCAAACATAGCCACACATGTTGAGCGAATCGGCCAAGCGAGCCCATCAAGGTTGTGCCAACATCATAGGTCAGTGCAATGGATCACATGTGAACAAAGTGAAGCAGGAGGGTCGACGGTGACCGCAACAGAGACCACACGGGCTGATATCGAGATTCGGAACCCGGCAACCGGCCAAGTCGTCGGTCATGTGCCGGACGAATCAGCCGAGGCCGTGGCGGCCAAGGTCAACGAACTGCGTCTGTTCCAGCGCGAATGGGCAGCCATCGGCCCGAAGGGTCGCAAGGAATGGCTCCTCAAATTCCAGGACTGGGTAATCGACAACGCCGACCGCCTCGCCGATGTGCTGCAGTCGGAGACCGCCAAGCCGCGGGTCGATGCAGGAATCGAGCCCGCGTTCGGCGCCGACCTGCTCAGCTATTTCGCCAAGAACGCGGAAAAGTTCCTCGCCGACGAGCACCCGAGCCCGCACAGCCCGCTCGGCAAGGTGAAGCGGCTCACCACCGTCTATCACCCGTATCCCGTCGTCGGAGTCATCACTCCGTGGAACTTTCCCTTCGCCATGCCGTGTCTCGATGTCATTCCGGCCCTGGCCGCTGGGGCGGCAGTGTTGCTGAAGCCGTCCGAGGTGACGCCGTTGAGTGCGGTGGAGCTTGTTCGCGGTTGGGAAGAGATCGGCGCACCGCCGGTGCTCGCAATCGCGACGGGAACCGGCGGAACCGGCGCGGCAGTGGTCGACACCGTTGACTACGTGCAGTTCACAGGTTCGACGAAGACCGGAAAACTGATCGCCAAGGCATGCGCCGAGCGGCTCGTTCCGTACAGCCTCGAGCTTGGCGGCAAGGACCCGGCGATTGTGCTCGCCGACGCAGACCTGGACCGCGCGGCGTATGGCATCGCCTTCGGCGGTCTGCTCAATTCGGGTCAGCTCTGCGTCTCGGTCGAGCGGGTGTACGTCGAGGCACCGGTATACGACGACTTCGTCGCACGATTGACAAAGCACGTCGGGGAGCTGCGTCAGGGCGCCGACGATCGGAACATTCGCCACGACATCGGCGCAATGGCCAACGCAGCCCAGCGCGACCTCGTCAAGCGTCACGTCGACGAGGCCATCGCAGCTGGCGCACGCGCGCTGACGGGCGGCAAGCCGACCGGTGTCGGCACGTTCTTCGAGCCGACGGTCTTGGTAGACGTCGATCACTCGATGAGCTGCATCCGCGAAGAGACATTCGGACCGACCCTTCCGGTCATGAAGGTCGCCGACGAAGCCGAGGCGATCCGGATGGCGAACGACTCCGTCTTCGGCCTTTCGGCAACGGTATGGACCGGCGACAAGGAACGCGGCGACCGCGTGGCGAGGCAGCTCGAGGCAGGCGCGGTCAACATCAACGATGCGGCCGCGAACCTGTTCAGCTTTGCGCTACCGATGGGCGGCTGGAAGGAATCCGGAGTCGGCGCACGTTGGGGCGGAGCGCACGGCGTTCGCAAGTACTGCCGCGCGCAGGCCATCACGAGTCCACGGATACCGACCCAGACGAAAGAGCTCATCTGGTTCCCGTACTCGCCGCCCAAGATCAGTTTCGCGATGAGCGTCATGCGCGCCGCGGCAGCCCGCGGCAAGCGTCGATTCGGTTTCACAGACAAGGGAACAAGATGACAGACACCACATCGATTCGCGACAAGGTCGTCGTAATCACCGGTGGCGCAAGAGGAATCGGGCTGGCGACCGCCACCGCATTGCACAATCTCGGCGCGAAGGTCGCTATCGGTGACGTCGACGAGGCGAAGCTGAAGGAGTCTGCCACCGATCTGGGACTCACCGTCTACGGCAAGCTCGACGTCACCGATCCGGACAACTTCAGCAGCTTCCTCGATGACGTCGAGCGCCAACTCGGACCGATCGACGTACTCGTCAACAACGCCGGAATCATGCCGGCCGGCAAGGTGATCGACGAGCCGGACAAGGTGACTCGCCGGATCCTGGACATCAACGTCTACGGGGTCATTCTCGGTAGCAAGCTCGCAGCGCAACGGATGGTCACGCGTGGGAGCGGACATGTCATCAACATCGCCTCGCTTGCCGGCGAGACGACGGTTCCCGGATTGGCGACCTACTGCGGAAGCAAGTGGGCCGTACTGGGATTCACAGATTCGGCGCGCCTGGAATACCGCACGAGCGGCGTCCACTTCTCCTCGGTACTGCCGATGTTCGTCAACACCGAATTGACCGCCGGAACCAAGGGTGTGCGCGGCCTGAAGAACGCCGAACCGGAAGACATCGCAGCAGCGGTGGTCGGGCTGATCGTCAAGCCAAAAGGCCGGGTTGCCGTGAGCAGGCTCGCCGGCGCCCTGACGAGCACGATGAAGTTCATTCCGCGACGCGCTGCCGACGCCTTTGCCCGTGTAATGGGCGGCGAGACGGTGTTCCTCGACGACGTCGACGTTGCAAAGCGCAAGGCTTACGAGGACCGCGCGCGCGGCCTTGACGTCACAAGCTAGGAACTGATCGGCACCGGCGACCGGGCCGCGGCATGTGCGACAAAATCGCGCACCGTTGCCCGGTCGTCGTCTGCGCGCCAGGCGACCGACAGCTCACATGGCCCGAGATCGATAACGGGCCGGGCAGTAATGCCTGGCCAGCGATATAGCGGGACCGCACCTTCGGCGAGCAAGCAGACACCGAGCCCCTGCACGATCGCCTCCACCTTCTCCTCGGCGGTTGGTGCTTCCGCACCGACGATCGGCGCCCGGCCGTCGCGCGCGTAGGTTGCCAGCCAGTAGTCCCGAAGGGCGCCGGCTTCGGCAGGCAGGGCGATGAACGGTTCATCGAGTAGATCGGCGAAGTGCACTTCCTCGACCTGCGCGAGCCGGTGATTGTCCGGCATCAGCAGCCATTGAGTCTCCGAATGGAACACCCGAGACTGGTACCGATCCTGATCGCGAGGCGGCACCCATACGAGCGCGATGTCGGCCTTACGAGTCGCGAGCCCGCATGTCGGGTCGCTCCAGGGCGCTGTCCGAAATTCCAGTCTCGGCCCGCTCTCGACTTCCAGTTCGCTCAGCAAGCTTCCGTTGATCGCCGTCTGCTGGCCGATCCGCAGAGTTTCGCTCGAGCCCTGTAGCCGCGCCATCGCCTCGTCCCAGACCGCCAGGACTCGCCTCGCATCCTCGAGCAGATCCTTACCCGCGACGGTGAGTGCCACGGTCCGCTGGTCGCGATCCAGCAGCGTCACGCCGAGGTTATTTTCGAGCTGCCGGATCTGTCGCGACAACGTCGGCTGGGCGATATGCAACCGCGCCGCGGCGTGCGTGAAGTGCAACTCCTCGGCGACTGCGACGAAGTAACGAAGGTCGCGTAAGTGCGGTTCCATAGCTCATGGCTATCAGACTTATTCCTGGCAGTCCAGCGGAAGGCACCTACCGCGGCGCCAACCGCTGCCACGGATGGCGCTCCTCGAGCTGCGCCGCCAGCGCCAGGATCGTCGCCTCGCCACCTGGCGGCGAGGCAATCTGCACAGCCAGCGGAGTGCCGCTGACCGGATGAATTCCCATGGGCACACTCGCGGCGGGCCAACCCGCAAGATTCCACACCGCGGCAAACGGCGCATATCGCACACTGGTCACAATGTTTGTGAGCCAACCCATTTCGCTGTATGCCTTCGCGTCGGGCGGTGATTGCGCCAACGCCGGTGTGAGCACTACGTCGACGTTCGCGAACAATTCCCACAACCGGGCATGCAACTTCTCGATGTAAGCATCGTCGACAAGACCGAGGCGCTGCACGAGCCGGCCGAACCGGACGTGACGCCGGCTGCGCTTCTGCATTTTCGAAAACTCGAGTTCTTCGGCATCCTCTGCTGCGTTGGCGGCCCAACGACGGAGCGCACCGAAAGGCGATGGATACGGAACCGTCGTGGTTTCCACCAGATGCCCCGCGGAAACCAACACCGAGCCGGCGCTACGCGCGGCGGCGGTCCAATGCCGGTCCACCCGCAAAACTGCCGGCGCCGGAGATCCGACAGCGAGCCCGATCCGCAGTTTGCCCGGCTTGGCAATAGTGGCGAGGTCGGGTCGGTCGGCCATTGCCGAGAGCAGCAATGCCGCGTCGGCCACCGTTGTCGTCAGCGGTCCGTTCTCGCTCGTCCCACGCCACGAGCTGACGCCGAGTTCAGCGGGGACGACGCCTAAGCCCGGCTTCAGTCCGAACAATCCACAGTTCGCCGCGGGGATACGGATCGAGCCGAGGCCGTCGTTCCCGTGCGCCGCCGCCACCATTCCCGACGCAACCGCAGCTCCTGAGCCGCCCGAAGAGCCGCCCGGTGTGCGATCGAGGTCCCAGGGGTTCCGGGTGATCGTGCCCGGCACATCGGTCGCGCCCCACAGACAGAGTTCGGGTACAGCGGTCAATCCGACGACGATCGCTCCGGCCGCCCGCAGTCGGGTAACGACCGGATGGTCGCCGGACGCTGGTTCGGTACTCGTCGCCGCGGACCCCGCGTGCATCAGCTCACCAGCGACGGGGACGTTGTCCTTCACCGCAATCGGCAAACCCGCGAGGGGCAGCTCAGCCAAATCTGTTCTGCGTGAGAGCATTTCTGCCTCTTCGAGGGCTTTCTCGCTCCGCACGACGGTGAACGCGTGCAGGTTTCCGTCACGTTCGGCGATCCGCTCGAGACACGCTCGAACAGCATCGACCGGCTTCAGGTTGCCAGCCTTGACCTGTTCGACGATCTGCGTCGCGGTCAAGTCCCCGTTTTCCGACATGGGTCAACTATCTCCCGCTATCTCTGCCGAAGCCGTAGGAAACCACAACGATTCCGCCGCAAGTTATCATTTTCCATGGCGCAAGAACGATGCCGGCGGTTCAGTCCGTCCGCAGGGTGAGGCGGGTGCCATGAACCTTGCCTCCGGACCGCCGACTCCTACCGCCGACTCGCGCCATTCTGGTGACGACACGAGTTTCATACCCGCGTTCGTCGTCGATCGGTTCGTCGAGGAGTGGGAATCGACCGGACGACCTCCCGATTTCGACGCATACCTGCCCGAGATCACGACTATCGTCGGCGCAATCAGGGCCCTGCGCCTCGGCGGAATAGCCGCGTTCATCGGCGCATATTGGCTGTTCCGCAAGCTCGAGGAGGACCTTCTGACACCGGAGCGGGTCACGTCGAACGAATCCGAGCCGATAATGGCGATATGAGCGCGGACGAAGTCGGCAACCAGCAGACGCAGCCGAGCGTCGTGGGTGAGTTCGTCGCGGCTTGGGCAGCGCCCGAATCGCCGCCTGAACTGGCCGAATACCTACCGGACGCCGCGGTCATTCGCCGGAGCGCATTGATCGATCTGATCCGAGTCGACCTGCAGCAGCGCTGGCTTCGCGCCGGCATGGGTAAACGGTTGGCTGCGTACTGTGCCGAATTCCCCGAACTCGAGTCCACCAATCTCCCGGCCAGCCTCATCTTCGAGGAATTCGTTATTCGGCGCCACGGTGGTCATCGGGTCGATCCGCAGGACTATTTGCTCGAGTACCCTGCGCAGGCCGATCAACTTCGCCAGCTGCTCAACACCGAGGACGTGGACCAGACCGCGCTGCATGACGGTGACGAGACTCTCGATGCCGACGAGCAGACCGCATTGTCGCCGGGCGCGTACCTCGATGACGACGACACCGCACTCGCGCAGGATCTGACGGCATACGCCGACGAGCAGACCGCCATCGCTCCGCAGCGTGACTCCTCCGGCGACGACGAGACCGGCCTTGCGGTCGACCACACTGCGGCCTACCTGGACGACCCGACGAGGACCGCCGAGTTTGCGACGCATGCAGTGCCCGCCAAGCGCGGCATCGTCGCGGTCGATGCATCCGACGACCTCGACGAGATCGCAGTAGGTGACCAGCTCGATGATTTCGACCTGCTGACCGTGCTCGGTAGCGGCGCATTCGCCCGCGTTTTCCTGGCTCGACAACGGTCCATGCAGCGACTGGTCGCGGTCAAAATATCAGCCGACCACGGTACGGAGCCGCAGACCCTGGCTCAGCTCGATCACGACTACATCGTGAGGGTCTTCGACCAACGAGTGCTCCCACACCGGCGGCTGAAGCTGCTGTACATGCAGTTCCTTCCCGGCGGGACCCTGCTCGGCGTCTTGAAGTGGGTGCGGGCAACCCCGCCGGCCGAACGCACCGGCGAGCTACTCCTGGACGCGATCGATGCTGCGATGGAGGAAAAGGGCGAGATCCGGCCGAGCGATTCGAGCGTGCGCGCCGAGATCGCCTCCCTGTCCTGGCCGGAGACCGTTGCGTGGCTGGGTCGCCGTCTTGCCGAGGCCTTGGACTATGCCGGCGCGCATGGCGTCCTGCACCGGGACGTCAAGCCCGCCAACGTATTGCTGACGTCCGAGGGCGTGCCCAAACTCGCCGACTTCAACATCAGCTTCAGCAGAAATGTCGCAGGCGACAGTCCCATTGCCTATTTCGGGGGATCGCTGTCGTACATGTCGCCGGAGCAGTTGGAAGCCTGCCATCCCAGCCGGTCCACCAGCGCGGCAGATCTCGACACTCGAAGCGACGTCTTCTCGCTCGGTGTCGTTCTGTGGGAATTACTCACCGGCCGAAAGCCTTTCGGCGACGAAGGCGTGGCCGGCGGCGATGCGACCACACTCGACGCCATGCTGAACCGCCGCCGCGATGGCATCGCACCCGAGGCGTACGCCGACCTTCCACCCGACTGCCCGGCGGCGCTGCGCAGGGTACTTGCCGAATGCCTTGCTCCCGACAAGGAGCACCGATGGTCGACCGGAACCGCGCTGGCACAGCAGTTCGACCTGTGCCTCGACGCACGGGCCCGTGATCTCGTCGATCCGCCGCCGGGCAGCTGGCGACTCCGCCTGCGCCGTTGGACCGTTCCGCTGATTGTGCTCGCCGTCGCTATTCCGAACGGCCTAGCAAGTATCTACAACATCCACCACAACAAGATGCTCATCATCGACCGGCTGAACCCTGAAGTGCAGCAACGCTTCGAGCTGATCGTGACCATTGTGAACGTCATCTTCTTTCCACTGGCCGCATTTCTGATGATCTACATGTGCAGATATGTGATCACCGTGCCGCGCGGGCTGCGCAGGGGAAAGGTGTACGACGCCCAGACTCTCGCACGGGCACGATCGGATGCTCTGCTGATGGGCGACCGGGTGGTCTACATTGCCTTCGGCCTGTGGATGGCGGCCGGCGTCGCATTCCCGCTGACGCTGCAAATCGTCACGGGAGACATTCCGACCGAGGCGTTCATTCACTTCATCGCATCACTCGCGGTGTGCGGCGCGATCGCAGTCGCCTACCCGTTCTTTCTGGTCAACTTCTTCATCGTGCGAAGTACCTATCCGACCTTCATGCCGCACGGTCAGACCACCGAAGAGGACGCTCGACAACTCCACAGCCTCGACCGACGATCGAACCTCTACCTTGCCGTCGCCGCATCGATTCCGTTGCTCGGGGTTGCCGGGGTGACCTTCCTTCAGCCCTCCGACATCCCGTTGGTCATTGTCGCGGTGCGCGTCCTGTGCGTCGGCGGCATCCTTGCCTTCGTCCTCGCGTACTGGCTGTTCCGACTCCTCGAGGACGACCTGCGAGCTCTCCAGCGCGTCGTGTCGAGCCACCCGGATTCGCGGTGACCGTCATCGAATGAGCGCACACGACGTCTACTATCCGGACCTCCCCGGTACGGACGCCGTAGAACGCTTCACGGTTGCGTGGCGAACCAGCGATCCACCGCCCGACCTTGTCGCGTTCCTACCGGATGCCGACGTGGTGCGGCTGTGCACGCTGATCGACCTGATCAAAGTCGACATGGCGCAGCGCCAATTGCACGCGGCGCCCCGAAAGGTCCTCGCTGACTACGTCGCTCAGTTCCCCGAACTCCAGCATCAATCAAACGGGCTCGTGGAGCTGTTCGATGCCGATTCCGGCGACAGCACCCGCATCGCACGGGTCGCGACATACGAACCGCTCGAGGACCTCGAGGTCGGGCAGCAGATCGACGACTTCGACTTGGTGACCGGTCTGGGAAGTGGCGCGTTCGCGCGAGTGTTTCTCGCCAGGCAGCGTTCGATGCAGCGATTGGTCGCCGTCAAGATTTCCGAGGATCACGGCACCGAGCCGCAAACGCTCGCCCAGCTCGATCACGATTACATCGTCCGCGTCTTCGACCAGCGGGTGCTGCCCGAGCGCGAGCTCCGATTGCTGTACATGCAGTATCTGCCGGGCGGCACACTGCTCGACGTGCTGGCGCGGGTACGAAAGATCACTTGGTCGCCGGAGCGCAACGGCAGGTTGCTACTCGACGCCGTCGACGATTCGATGGAGGCGAAGGGGGAAATCCGGCCGACGGATTCGAGTGTCCGCGGCGAGATCGCGGAGCTGTCCTGGCCCGAAACCATTGCCTGGCTAGGCCGTCGGCTAGCGGACGCGCTCGACTACGCGGGCAAGCGGGGTGTGCTGCACCGCGACATCAAACCCGCCAATATCTTGCTGACCGCGGAGGGTATTCCCAAGCTCGCGGATTTCAACATCAGCTTCAGCGGGAGAATCGCGGGAGACAGCCCCGTCGCATATTTCGGCGGCTCGCTGTCCTACATGTCTCCCGAGCAACTCGAAGCGTGTCACCCCGGACGACCCGGCACCGCCGGAGACCTGGATTCGCGCAGCGATATCTACTCGCTCGGCGTCGTACTCTGGGAATTGCTCACCGGCCGTAAACCGTTCGCCGACAAGAGTATCGAGGCGGGAGACCGCACAACCCTCGACGCCATGCTCGAGCGGCGCCGGCACGGCGTCACCCCGGACACGCTCGAGTCGATGCCCCCCGATACGCCCGCGGCGTTGCAACGAGTGCTGCTCACATGTCTGCACCCCGACAAGAATCACCGCTGGGCGACCGGTGGCGAGCTGGCCCAACAATTGGACCTGTGCCTGGATCCGCACGCCCGTGACCTCGTCGATCCACCGCCGGACAGCTGGCGCCTGCGTTTGCGCCGCTGGCAGATACCGATCGTCGCACTCGCAATCGGCATTCCCAATGCGCTCGCCAGTTTGTACAACATCGAGCAGAACCAGATGCTCGTCTTCAGCAAGCTGTCTGCAGCCGTCCAGGAACGCATCCAACTGCAGGCCCTGATCGCCAATGTGATCGGGTTCAGCGCAGGCGCAATTCTGATCGTATACCTCTGCCGCCGGCTGTTGACAGTGCCGCGAGGTCTCCGGAGCGGCCGCGAGTTCTCCACCGACATTCTCGCCAAGACGCGCTCCGACGCGTTGCTGATGGGTGACCGCATCGTTGCCGTGTGCTTTGTCTTGTGGGTGGCGTCGGGGGTGAGTTGGCAGCTAGGACTGCGTTTCGCCGATCACAAAGTTTCCTTCGAGACGTACGTGCATCTCAGTGCGGCACAAGTTGTGTGCGCCGCGATCGCCGTGGCCTACCCATTCTTCTTGGTGACGTTCTATTCGGTCCGCAGTCTGTATCCGGCGTTTCTGCCGTACGGCGAGACCAGCGAGGACGACGCCGCACAGTTGCGAGGCCTGCGAGTGCGATGCAACTTCTACCTTGCGGTCGCTGCGTCGGTACCGCTCCTCGGAGTCGCCGGTGTCACGTTCCTGCAAGCAGACGAAATCTCGTCGGTCATCCTGGCGGTCCGTGTCCTGTGCATCGGCGGCGCCATCGGATTCGTCTGGTCGTATCGACTGTTCAGATTGATCGAGGCAGATCTGAGCGCGCTGGAACGCGTCGTGTCGAGAGGGCCGTAACGGCTAGGTAGACCCGTCGTCCTGATAGACCTTCGGATCGAGTGTTCCGATGTACGGCAAGTCGCGGTAGCGCTCGGCGTAATCGAGGCCGTAGCCGACCACGAACTCGTTCGGAATATCGAACCCGATCAGCGGGACTTCGACATCCGTCTTCACGGCCTCAGGCTTGCGAAGCAACGTCACAACCTGCAAAGAAGCGGGGTTACGGCTCTTCAAGTTGCGCATCAGCCAGGACAGCGTCAGCCCGGAATCGATGATGTCCTCGACGATGAGCACGTTGCGACCGGCGATGTCTTTGTCGAGGTCCTTGAGAATGCGGACGACTCCCGACGACGAGGTCGACGAGCCGTACGAGCTGACCGCCATGAACTCCAGCTGCGTGGGAATGGGGAGTGCTTGAGCAAGGTCGGTTATGAAGAAGATCGCACCCTTGAGCACGCCGACCAAGAGCAGATCACCTTGCGGCGATCCGACCGGGTACCGCTGCGCGACTTCCTGTGCCAACTCTTTGACGCGAGCCTGAATCTGGTCCTCGGTGAGCAGGACCGAGGCGATGTCACCCTCGTACACGCCAGACGTCCCCTTCATTAGTCCTCGACCCGACCTGGTTGCGTTTCCACATCCAGCGTCAGCCTGCCATGCCTGCGCGACGCAACCAACCTGGCGTCCGGCGAACCGCCCGCAACCGCAACGCCACCCTGGCCGCGCCAATTCGTGACGAGTCCGTCCACCGCCTGTATTTGCTTGTTCGTCAACACTTTTGCGCCCTGTTCGAGCAACCACAACCGGATCGCGCGCCGACGCACTGCCGGGGGTTCGGTCGCGACAGCGTCGATATCGAGTTCCCGCCCGACCGCAGCCTTGCGATGTAGTGCATCGGCCAACGTGTCGAGCACCTCGCCGTCTTCGCGCAAGTGCTCGCCCGTTCGCGCGAGCGCCTTGGCCACCCCACCACCGAGGACGTCCTCGAGCAGCGGGAGCACCTCCGACCGCACACGGACGCGGGTGAAGTCAGGAGAGAAGTTATGCGGGTCGTCGTGCGGCACTATCCCGAGGTCACCGCATACGGCGCGCGTCACATCACGACGGACCTCCAACAGCGGACGGCCCCACGGTGGATCGAACGAGCGCATACCCCATATCGACCGGGCGCCGGAGCCGCGTCCAAGCCCCATCAGCACTGTCTCCGCCTGATCGTCGAGCGTGTGTCCGAGTAGGACGGGAAGATCGCCACGCGCGGCATGCAGGGCGTCGTAGCGTGCTTCTCGCGCGGCGGCCTCGAGGTTCTTGGTGCCGTCGACATCGACGGCGAGTACACGCACCGACGCGCATCCCAGCTCCGTTGCGCGCGCGGCCGCCTCACGCGCGACGACATCAGATCCGGGCTGCAACCGATGATCGACAACAAGCGCATGCACCTGCGACGCTTCCGCAACCGCAGCGGCAGTCAGCGCGAGGGAATCGGCACCCCCGGATAGCCCTACCGCGACACCTTCCGTGTGCTGATGTCGCTGCAGCCAGCTACGCACGGCATGACGCACCAGCAGAATCGCCTGCGTCTCGGGAAGCAACACCTAGCCGAGCACCCGCGCGATCCATTTGTCGGGGTCGTCGATTTCCGTGGTCAGCGGCAAGGAATCCGGTCCCGTCCAGATGGCGTTGAACTGCGCCATGCCCACCTTGTCCACGACCGCGTCGACGAACTTCTTGCCACGGACGTACTGCGCCATCTTGGCGTCCATGCCGAGCAACGCTCGGAGCAATCGCTGCAACGGATTCACGGACCGCTTGCGGCGAGTGTCGAATGCCGCGCGAATCTGGCCGACCGACGGTACGACGGCCGGTCCGACCGCATCCATCACATGATCGGCGTGGCCCTCGAGCAGCGTGCCGAGCATGAGCAGGCGATCGAGTGCCTCGCGCTGCGCCGGTGCCTGACTCGCCCGCAGCAAGCCGACAATTCCAGCTTGCTCCGCCGAGGAATCGCCGTTGCCGGCTCGTCGGCGCTCACGCAGTGCCTCGGCCAGTCGACCGACAACGTCGGAGACCGATTCGTCGCCGACCTCGCCGAGCACCGCCACAGAATCTTGCATGTAGTCGGTGAGCCACGGCGACGATGAGAACTGCACCCGGTGCGTCACCTCGTGTAGGCACACCCAAAGCCGGAAATCGCTCGGCGACACCTTGAGTGCACGTTCGACCATGACGATGTTGGGTGCAACCAGCAGCAGCGTTCCGTTGGCACCGGAGAATGGGTCGTACTGGCCCAGGATCGCCGACGACAGGTAGGCGAGCATCGCGCCCGCCTGCACACCACCCGGTTTGCCACCGAGCAGACCGCGATCGGCCTCGTCGTTTCCGGTGCCGGTGACCTGGGACATCGAATGCGCGGCCGCTTTGATCCAGCCCGCACGATCGACGATCTGCGCTTCGGGGATCGGGAGTCCGTCGGCGAGGTGGGTAACTTCGCGGACCGGTCCCTCGGCCCGAATCGATGCTTCGGCCAACTCAGCCACGGCCTGTTCCGCGGTGTAGCGCGAGGTCGACGGCCCTTTCGGCGCTAGCCGCGCACCGGTCCGTGCGGCGAGACTCCAGTCGACGGCACCGGCGAAACCGTTCTTGGTCGCCTCACGTTCGGTCGCCTGGCCGTTCTCGGGGGCGCTCACTCGCACCCGCAGGCTCGAAGCGTCGACGCTATGGCGTCCAACGCAGGGCGGCTCGCCTCAGGGGGACGATCGTTCGACATCAACGCGAAGGTCAACACGCGACCACTGGCATCCACGACATATCCGACCAACGCGCTCGCGACCGACAAAGTGCCCGTCTTCGCGCGGACCCACCCCGCACCGGCCCGATCGCCGGACGCGTAGCGGTCCGACAGCGTTCCGGTCGAGCCCGCGACCGGCAGGTAGTCCAACATCGGGCGAAGGTCTGCGTGTTCGGTGCCCGCAGCGGCAGTCATGACTCCGTCGAGCAGGCGTGCGGGGACACGATCGTCTACGGAAAGGCCGCTGACGTCGTGCAAGCTCACTCCTGCGAGGTCGAACCCAGCGCCGCGCAGCGTGTCGGATACAGCTGTCACAGCGCCGGTGAAGGAGGGTTCCACATTCGCGTCGATCGCAATCTCCCGGCCGATTGCCTCTGCCAACACATTGTCCGACCGGCCCATCATCTGGCCGAGCCGATCTCGCAATGGCGCCGACTGCACGCTCGCGACCGGCGCGGCGCCCGACTGCGCCCTTCCGAAACGCACGTTCGACGGATCGATTCCGAGTTCCGTCGCGAGCAGCCGCCCCGCATCGAGCGCCGGGGTCTCACTTCGCGAGGATTCGTCTTCCAGCGGCTTCGACCGGCCGCCATCGATCATGACCGGCTCGATAGGCGCGATGAACCCACCACCGATGTCCGCCGGGTACCAGCCCTGCGCCAGCTTGGGGCCGACGTAAGCGTGTGTATCCACCAGAATCGTGTCCGCGACAACTCCGCTGCGGTGAATTTGCTCGACCAGGTCGTCCAACCGCGGCGAACCCGGATAGAAGCTCGGCTGTCCGACCGGCTGCGCAGTCAACGTGGGATCGCCACCACCGACGAGCACCAGCTCGTTCGGCGCAGCACCCTGGACGACGCTGGTCGTCACGCGATGGTCCGGGGACAGCGCGATCATCGCCGCCGCAGCGGTCAGCACCTTGGTGGTCGATGCCGGTGTCATCGGGCGACCTGGATCCGAACTCCACAGCACCGCAGCCGTTTCCGCGTCGGTCACAGATCCCGTGAACGATCCCAGATCGGGATTGACGATGACCGGTTCGAGTGCCGCGGCCAGACCGCCCGGTGAGGGTGTCGGCGCCGAATTCGGGACAGGCACAACCTGCGGCACCGGAACGATCGGAGCCGGGAGCGGACGCGTCGTCAACTCACCTCGCGTGGCATCGGCACTCCACGGCTGCTTCGCAATGAGAAAGCCGCCACCGATGAGCAGCAGTACCAGCACCGGCACCGTGATCAGAATTCGAGTCTTGCGTCGACGCGCAGCGGCCAGTCCGCCGATGTACTTGTTCTGACCCGCCAACTTCCCTCCGCGTTCGAACCCCTGCTGACCTGTACGTCCGCTCACACTATCCTTGACGCGCTAACCTTCCCCCAGCGAATTGCCGAGACGATCCAGAGAAGAGGCATGGCGTGGAGTTCGACGTCACCATCGAGATCCCCAAGGGCCAACGCAACAAGTACGAGGTAGACCACGAGACGGGCCGCGTCCGGCTCGACCGGTACCTGTACACGTCCATGGTCTATCCGGCCGATTACGGCTTCATCGACAACACACTCGGCGAGGACGGCGACCCGCTCGACGTGCTGGTCCTGCTGCCGGAGTCGGTCTTCCCGGGTGTGCTGATCAACGTTCGCCCTGTCGCGATGTACAAGATGACCGACGAAAAGGGCGGCGACGACAAGGTCCTGTGCGTCCCGGCCGGCGACTACCGGTGGGATCACATTCAGGAACTCGCCGACGTCCCGCAGTTCGAACTCGACGCCATCAAGCACTTCTTCGAGCGCTACAAGGACCTCGAGCCGGGCAAGTTCGTCAAGGGCTCCGAGTGGGTCGGGCGCGCCGAGGCCGAGGCCGAGGTCACAGCGTCGATCCAGCGGCTCAAAGACGAAGGCCACTAAACCTGGTTGGCCTGAGCGCCCATTCTTTGCCTTTGCAGACGGGATCCGGGCTGTTTCAATTTGAGTGTCGGCGTGGCGCGGGGCTGTGACCTGGTATTTCGTCGATAATGTGTTGGTGGCCAAGGGATATCGCCCGGTGATTCGGGATCAACTGTTTGCGTTTCCGCCTGATATGCGG
>JBBSKP010000032.1:0-30535 GCA_038256175.1 Mycobacteriales bacterium | reverse complement strand
TAGGGAGGCCGACACGCGGCGTGTCGATGCTTGCTTCGCTGCGACATCGCCGATACACCTGTCGCTGTGAGGTCCGAAGATTCCGGGTTGCGGCTCGAGGACGCCGGTGGCTGGCGGCTTGAAAGTGCGGGCACCTCAATCCCCGGCATCGGGCCACGCGCCGCGCAGATCATCCTCGCCGAGATCGGGCTCGACATGGAACAGTTTCCCACCGCCGGGCACCTGGTGTCGTGGGCGAAACTGTGTCCGCGCACCATCCAGTCCGGCCCGGTGCAACGCGGCGGCAAGACCGGCAAGGGCAACCCCTACTTCAAAGGGGCGCTCGGTGAGGCCGCCGCCGCGGCCGCCAAGACCGACACCTTCCTCGGCGAACGCTACCGGCGCATCGTCAAACGCCGCGGCAAACTCAAAGCCCTCGTCGCGGTCGCCCGCTCGATTCTCGTCGTCGTCTGGCACCTGCTGAACGACCCTGATGCCCGCTTCAACGATCTCGGACCCGACTACCACGCCCGCCACGTCGACACCGAACGCAAGCTCCGCAACCACCTCGCCCAACTCACCGCGATGGGCTACCGGGTCACCCTCGCACCCGCCGCCTGACCTGAATCACACACCGCCACAAACCAACCCGGCTCCGCTGCGCTGCGCCGGGTGCTGTCGCCTGCCGCTCACCAAGGGCATTTTCCGGTCAGCGCGGGCGACGAACTCGCTATCAACCGACACAAAAACGTGTGCGAGCGTTGCTCGGCGGCACCGTCGTGGCGGACACAAAGAACGCCGCACTGGTGTGGGAGCCGCGCCGGGTCGTCGCGTCGTACGCCGTCCCGATCGCCGACGTCAGCGGCGCGTTGGCCGAGACTCCGCCCGATTCGGTCGAGGAGCGGGCGGTGTCGTTGGAGGCCGGAGGTCCGCCGATTCTGGATCCACGGACGGCGTTCGGGTTTCATACCGCGCCGGGAACAACGATGACCCTGAGCACCGACTCTTCGAGTGGGCAAGCCTTCGTGCCGACCGAACTCGATTCGATGGTGATTCTCGATTTCGACGGCTTCGATTGGCTGGAGGAGGACGAGCCGATCTACGGTCACCCGCGCGATCCGTTCTCGAGGATCGACCTGCGGCAAAGTTCGACACATATCAAGGTCGAACTGGACGGCGTACTCATCGCAGACTCGGCTCGCCCGCTCGTCCTGTTCGAATACGTCCTGCCGGCGCGCCTCTACATCCCCCGCGTGGACGTGGTTGCGCCGCTCGAACGCAGCGACAGCGAGACCGTGTGTGCATACAAAGGAAGCGCGACGCACTGGTCGCTCGCCTCCGCGGGGTCGGCGGGGGTCGACATCGCGTGGAGTTACGAAGTACCGCCTCCGGAACTCGTCCAGATCGCCGGATTGGTCTGCTTCTATCAGGAACGCGTCGATCTCGTGATCGACGGTGTCGCTCAGCAGCGCCCTGTGACGCCCTGGTCGTAGTCCGATACGGGCGCGATACTGGTGGGTGAAAGCACAAAATTGCAGGCATTGACTGCGACCGACGCGGGCGAGGGAGTTTAATTACGACACAGAGTAGGACCGGGTCTCTGTGGCGTTGAAGTACGGTCTACGATTCGATGAGCGCAAGCCAGAGAACGTTCGCCTCGCCGCCGGGGCCGGACGCGCAATCAGGAGGATTAGTGACTGCCGTAGCGCCCAAGCCAGTCCCTCAGATCGAAGCCGCCCGGCCTTATCCGCCTCGCGTGGGACCAAAGGGTTCGTATCTGTTCAAGATGATCACGACCACCGATCCCAAGGTGCTCGGAATCATGTACTTGTGCACGTCGATCGCGTTCTTCTTGATCGGCGGATTGATGGCGCTGCTGATGCGCACCGAGCTCGCTGTTCCAGGACTTCAGTTCCTGTCGAACGAGCAGTTCAACCAGCTGTTCACGATGCACGGCACCATCATGCTGCTGTTCTATGCGACGCCGATCCTGTTCGGTTTCGCCAATGTTGTTCTGCCGCTGCAGATCGGCGCACCCGATGTGGCGTTCCCGCGCCTCAACGCGTTCAGCTACTGGCTGTACCTCTTCGGCGCGACGATGGCGACGGCAGGCTTCATCACCCCAGGTGGTGCCGCTGACTTCGGCTGGACCGCGTACTCGCCGCTGACAAGTGCGCTGCATTCGCCCGGCGTCGGCGCAGACCTCTGGATCCTCGGCCTCGCTGTGTCGGGTCTGGGCACAATCCTCGGCGCGGTCAATATGATCACGACGGTCGTTGTGCTCCGCTGCCCCGGTATGACGATGTTCCGGATGCCGATTTTCACCTGGAACATCCTGGTGACCAGCGTCCTCATTCTGCTCGCATTCCCGCTGCTGACGGCCGCCCTGATGGGCCTCGCAGCGGACCGCCACCTCGGCGCGCATATCTACGACCCTGCAACCGGTGGTGTCCTGCTGTGGCAACACTTGTTCTGGTTCTTCGGGCACCCGGAGGTCTACATCATTGCGCTCCCGTTCTTCGGGATCGTGTCGGAGATCTTCCCGGTGTTCAGCCGTAAACCGATCTTCGGCTACACCACGCTCGTCTATGCGACGCTCGGCATCGCAGCGCTGTCCATCGCGGTGTGGGCTCACCACATGTACGCGACCGGCGCCGTACTCCTGCCGTTCTTCTCGTTCATGACGTTCCTCATCGCAGTGCCCACCGGAGTGAAGTTCTTCAACTGGATCGGCACGATGTGGCGAGGCCAATTGACGTTCGAATCGCCGATGCTGTTCTCGGTCGGCTTCCTCGTGACCTTCCTCTTCGGTGGTCTGTCCGGCGTCATCCTCGCGAGCCCGCCGCTCGACTTCCACGTCACGGACTCGTACTTCGTGATCGCGCACTTCCACTACGTACTCTTCGGCACCATCGTGTTCGCCACCTACGCAGGCATCTACTTCTGGTTCCCGAAGATGACCGGCCGCATGCTGGACGAGCGTCTGGCCAAGTGGCACTTCTGGTTGACCCTCATCGGGTTCCACGCGACCTTCCTGGTGCAGCACTGGCTCGGCAATGAGGGCATGCCCCGTCGCTACGCCGACTACCTGCCCTCGGACGGCTTCACGTTCCTGAACTCGTTCTCCACGGTCGGTGCCTTCATCTTGGGTGCGTCCACGTTGCCGTTCATCTGGAACGTCTTCAAGAGCTTCCGCTACGGCGAAGTGGTTACTGTCGATGACCCGTGGGGCTACGGCAACTCGCTGGAGTGGGCGACTTCGTGCCCGCCGCCGCGGCACAACTTCTACGAGCTGCCCCGAATCCGTTCGGAGCGCCCGGCATTCGAGTTGCACTACCCGCACATGGTCGATCGAATGCGCGCTGAAGCGCATGTCGGCTTCGGCAGCGGATCGCACTCGACGGAAGTCCACGAAAAGGTGTCGACCACCAAGGAATAGACCGAGCGTCGAAGGCCTCGCCCGATCGTTGGGCGGGGCCTTTCGCGTGGCATCGTCAATCCTTGACACAATGATGCGACACGGCCGCGACCTGGCCGCGGGCAAACGAAGGAGCTCAATTCGGTGGGTGCATCCGACACCACTGTTCTCGTCACCGTTACGGGCCAGGACAAACCAGGCGTTACGTCAGTCCTCTTCGCGGCGCTGTCCCGGCACGAAGTGAGCCTGCTCGACGTCGAACAGGTGGTCATTCGTGGCCGGCTGACGCTCGGCGTGCTCGTGTCGTGCCCGAACGATCCCGAGGCGCTCCAAGAAGAACTCGAAGAGGCGATGAACACCGTCGGTGTCAACGTCGACGTGGAGATCGGTGCGGACCCGGTCGGTCGGGCGGGCCTCTCCACCCACGCCGTCGTGATTCTGGGCAGTCCAGTGACCGCGCGGGCGTTCAGCGCCGTGTCGCGCCAACTGGCGCAGCAGGGTGCGAATATCGACGCCATCCGCGGCATTGCCGACTATCCGGTCACGTGCCTCGAACTGCTGGTGACAGCAACGAACACCGGAGCCGATGCAAATGCGCGACTGCGCACCGGCCTTGCCGAGGTCGCCGTCCGTGAAAACGTGGACGTCGCCATCGAACGTGCAGGGCTTGCTCGACGGGCCAAGCGGCTCATCGTGTTCGACGTCGACTCGACGCTGATCCAAGGCGAAGTCATCGAGATGCTGGCTGCGAAAGCCGGTGTCGAGAGCGAAGTTCGCGCGGTCACCGAAGCGGCGATGCGCGGTGAGATCGACTTCACCGAGTCGTTGCATCAGCGTGTCGCGCAGCTTGCCGGCCTCGACGCGAGCGTCATCGACGAGGTCAGTGATGCCATCGTCCTGACCCCGGGCGCGCGGACCACCATCCGCACCCTGCGTCGTCTCGGCTTCCACTGCGGCGTCGTCTCCGGCGGCTTCCGTCAGGTGATCGACGGTCTCGCGCACGACCTCGAACTCGACTTCGTGCAGGCGAACACGTTGGAGATCGTCGACGGAAAGCTGACCGGACGCGTCGTCGGCGACATCGTCGATCGCAAAGCGAAGGCAACGGCACTGCGCGAATTCGCCGGTCAGGTCGGCGTACCGATGGAGCAAACGGTCGCGGTCGGTGACGGTGCCAATGACATCGACATGCTCAACGCCGCCGGACTCGGCATTGCGTTCAACGCCAAACCCGCGCTGCGCGAAATCGCCGATACCGCACTGTCGCACCCGTTTCTCGACGCGGTCCTGTTCATTCTCGGCGTGACCCGCGACGAGGTCGAAGCTGCTGACGCAGTCGACGGTTTGGTGCGGCGAGTTCCTTTGGAAGACGTCTCACGCTGGTGAGCGAGTTTCGCGAGCGCCACGCCGTGCTTGCGGCGGGCTATGGTGGCGCTCTCGATCCTGAGGACCCCGAGCTGATTCAAGCGATGCAGATGGTTCTGCATTTGCCGAAAGCAGACCCACCACTGCGGACTGCGGTGCTCGAAGCCGCAGCCGCGGCGGTGGTTGCATTGTGTCTCGATGAGCGAGTTGGCGCCGACGGCCCGTGGGAAGCCCCATATCGCAGCTGGGCCAACGCCCGGATACGCAAGGTCGCCCGCCGAGCCAGGGGAGCGCACTGGGTTGCTGCGCAGGAGATCGACGGTGTGACAGTCGAAATCGATGGCGCACAGGCACGTGCCCTTGTCCCGGGGATCGTCGGTGAGCTGGACCCCAGAATCAAACGTTTGCAGGTCGGTGGCACCGACCTGGATCACGACGACCCTGGACCGCCAAGTTCGGATGTGCCTGTGCTGTGGGTGAATTCGGCGCTCGAGATGACGTTGGGGAAGACCGCGGCGCAGGTCGGCCACGCCTCGATGCTGCTCGCGGGCGCAATGTCTACCGAGGCGGCATACAGATGGTCGCAATCCGGATTCGAATGTGCTGTGCGGGAGGCGGACTCACGGCAGTGGCCCGCGGCGGTCGCGTTGGCAGAGCGGGGAAACGCAATTGCGGTCCGCGATGCCGGATTTACCGAGGTTGCGCCGGGTTCGATGACCGTGATCGGTGTTCCCCGGCGCTGATATCGGGCAAGGTGGACGGCATGGACGAAGAGGCTGCTCACCGGATGTTCCGCGCATCGCGCGTCGCGCGATTAGCGACGGTGAGTCCAGCGAACGTGCCGCACCTCGTGCCGGTCGTGTTTGCGATTGTCGGCGACGAGATCAGTTTTGCCGTCGATCACAAAGCGAAGACCACGCGGAGTCTGCGCCGACTCGACAACATCGCAGCCAATGGCAAGGTCAGTCTGCTCGTCGACCATTACGACGACGATTGGGCGAGCCTGTGGTGGGTTCGCGTGGATGGGGACGCGGTGATCGCGGACGCGGCTTCGGTGGACGGGCGCCGCGGTATCGATGCTCTGGTAGCGAAGTACCCGCAGTATGCAGAGGTTCGGCCGGCCGGGCCTACGGTTCTCGTTCGGCAGCTCCGCTGGCGGTGGTGGGCGGCAGCCTAGCGGACCATGCGGTAAGGCCAGTGCTCTTCGACTGGCTCTGGATCCGATGGCCAGAATGCCGGAGGCTGTGGTAATGCTTCCGCGTCGATTGATTGCCCTCTACACCGGACTATGGCTCTACGGGTTGTCCATGGCCGTGATGGTCCGGGCGCAACTGGGGCTCGATCCGTGGGACGTCTTCCATCAGGGCGTCGCACAGCACGTTCCGCTGAGCTTCGGCACTGTGACCGCCCTGACCGGCATAGCGGTCCTGCTCGCCTGGATCCCGCTGCGTCAGCGGCCGGGTCTCGGAACGGTGAGCAACGTTGTCGTCATTGCGATCTCGGTCGATGTGGGCCTGGCGATGTTGCCTGATTTCGACGGCTACGTTGTTCGGTCGGCGGCGATGATCGGTGCAGTCGTGCTCAACGCGATCGCGACCGTGCTCTACATCGGCGCGGGTATGGGTCCGGGTCCACGTGATGGGTTGATGACCGGCCTTGTCGGGCGAACCGGTCGCTCGGTTCGGCTGGTGCGCACGACAATCGAGGTGACCGTCCTCACGACCGGTTGGTTGCTCGGAGGAAGTGTCGGTATCGGAACCGTTGTCTACGCGTTCGGGATCGGACCATTGATCCAGCTGCTCATCCCGGCCGTCAATCGGTATCTCCCCGGTTTCGCCGAAACACCGACCGAGGTCGCCGTCCCGACTAACCCCGCGCACCCCGTAGCCCCAGGACCGTCGGACCAGACAACGACAGTGGCGCGTGTGGTGTGATTCGGGCATTGCCCACGGGGTCGCCCTCGGCAGAAGACGAATCGAACACGATCTCCAACTCACCGTCGAACCATTCGGGGCACGCGACGGTAATCTCCACCGCTGCACCGGAATGGAACACGAGCAACCAACTGGTGTCGGGCGTTGTATCGGCGTCGGTTGCGGAGCGAACATCTGATCCATCGATCCACGCCTGCAGGGTCCTACGCGAATCATCCTGCCACGCTTCGAGATCCAATTCCTTGCCGTCGAATCCGAACCACACGAGGTCGGGGTGACCGGTGGGAGTGTCACGCCCCTCGAAGAATTCCGGCTGGCGCAGTGCGGGTGCGCTTCTCCGTAACGCGAGAAGCCCCGCGACGAACAGAGTCAGCGACACATCGGCGGAAGCCCAGTCGATCGCCCACGAATCGGCCACGGCGGCATCGGAATCCACGCAGTAGGCGTTGTTGTTGCCGCCCTGGCTGTGGCCGATCTCGTCGCCGGCCAGCAACATCGGTGTGCCGGTCGACAGCAATAGCGTCGACAACAATGCCCGCCTGTGACGGGCGCGCGCATCGCGGATCTCGGGGTCGTCGGTCAGGCCCTCGATGCCGTGGTTGACCGAGAAGTTGTGCTCGGCGCCGTCGCGATTGTTCTCGCCGTTGGCCGCATTGTTCTTTTCGGCGTAGGAGACCAGATCGGCCATCGTGAATCCATCGTGTGCCGTCACAAAGTTCACCGAGGCCCACGGGCGTCGGCCGTGAGATCCATAGAGATCCTCGGAACCCGCCACTCGGGACGCAACGTCGCGAATCCCGGTGTCACCGTTCCAGAATCGGCGGACATCATCGCGGAACTTGTCGTTCCATTCCGACCATTGCCTGCCGAATTTGCCGACCTGGTAGCCGGGTGCGGTGAGGTCCCAAGGTTCGGCAATCAGCTTGCTGCGACGCAGCATTGGGTCGCTCACTATCGCGGTCAACAGAGGTGCGTGCGAGTCGAAGGGGCCACCGGCGTCGCGGCCGAGTGCCGAGGCAAGGTCGAATCGAAATCCGTCGACACCGAGTTCGGAATACCAGTAACGAAGGCTGTCACAGATCATCCGAACGGAGGCAGGTGAATAGGCGTCGATCGTGTTGCCGCAGCCGGTGAGGTCGATGTCGACCCCGTCGTCGTCGAGTTGGTAGTAGCCGGGCGCGTCCAGCCCGCGCCAGCTGATTGTCGGTCCGGCAACTGACGATTCGCACGTGTGGTTGTAAACGACGTCGAGGATCACCTCGATGCCCGCCGCGTGCAACCTGCTCACCATGGTCGAGAACTCGTAGATCTCGTGGCCAGGCGTGGATGCGTACCCGGGATGCGGCGCGAAGTAGGCGGCCGACGAGTATCCCCAATGATTCCGCATGCCACGTGCGCGTACCGACGGCTCGGAGAGGAATGCGTGCACCGGCAGTAGTTCCACAGCAGTCACGCCGAGACGCAGCAAGTGTTCGAGCACGGCATCTTCGGCCAACCCGAGGTACTTCCCGCGATGCCGCGACGGGACCGCGGGATGCGTCGCCGTGAACGTGCCGACGTGCAGCTCCATGATTACTGTTTCTGCCCAAGGGGTTTCGAGCTTTGGTCCCAACCTGGGGCGCATCGGCGTCGTCACGACCGACAGTGGAACGTGACCGAGCGAATCGACGGACGAGGGGTCGCCGAACGGGTCGTCGGCATATCCGAGCAGTGCCTCGGGATCACAGAGGTCCCCGGTAATTCGGCGGGCAGAGGGATCGATCAGAAGTTTGTTCGGATTCATCCGGAGTCCACCGCGCGGATTCCAGGCGCCGTGCGCGCGGTACCCATAACGCTGTTCAGTGCGGACGCCGTCGACGATCCCGTGCCAGATCCCGTACGTCTGGTGTGGCAGGTCGATTCGTTGTTCGCCGTCGCCGTCGACGAGGCACACCTGGACCCGATCTGCATCGGGGGCATGGACCGCAAATTGAATGCCACCTGGCACCGCTGAAGAGCCCAGCGGGAATGGCGAACCAGACAACGCCTGGCCGTCGAATACCCGTGGACGCGACACGAAGTAGATACTGCCGTGAAAGGTTTGTGGATGTGGGTAAAGATGGTCGCGTGCCCGAACCGGATCCTGACCTGCTCATCGAATTCCACGACGTCCTCATTCGCCGCTCCGGGGTGACGCTCGTCGGCCCGGTCAGCTGGCAGGTTGAGCTCGACGAGAAATGGGTTGTGCTCGGACCGAACGGTGCAGGCAAAACGTCGCTGCTGCGGATGGCGGCGGCCGAAGTGCACCCGACGTCGGGGACGGCTCACGTGCTCAGCGAAACCCTGGGTCGCGTCGATGTCAACGAACTTCGGCCCAGGATCGGCCTGTCGTCGTCCGCCCTCGCCAGCCGGGTTCCTTCCGACGAAAAGGTAAGTGACCTCGTTGTTTCCGCGGGCTATGCGGTACTCGGACGGTGGCGTGAGCGGTACGAGAAGATGGACATCGATCGTGCGGTGGACATGCTCGAGAGCTTGGGCGCCGAACATCTCGCGAACCGCATCTACGGAACGCTGTCCGAGGGGGAGCGCAAGCGGGTGTTGATCGCTCGCGCGCTGATGACCGATCCCGAGCTGCTGCTGCTCGACGAACCGGCTGCAGGTCTGGATCTCGGCGGCCGCGAGGAACTGGTTGCCCGGCTGACCGATCTCGCCGAGGACCCCGATTCGCCCGCGACCGTGCTCGTGACCCATCACGTGGAAGAGATTCCGCCGGGATTCACACACGCTTTGCTGCTGAAGGAAGGCGAAGTGGTCGCGCAGGGTTTGCTCGATCAGGTCTTGACCAGCGAGAACCTCAGCAAAGCCTTCAGTCAATCGATCACCCTCGACCGCGCAGACGGGCGATACTTCGCTCGCCGCAGCCGACTGCCTGGGCGGCACCGCACACGCTGAACCGGCGCAAATAGACAGGGCGTACGCTGCACGATGTGAACGACTCTTCTCAAGTTCCCACGCCGAAGGATGCGTCGACGGTCATCCTGATTCGCGATGGTGAACCAGGCATCGAGGTGTTTCTCCTGCGCCGTGTCGGCGGAATGGCATTTGCCGGCGGCATGACCGTCTTCCCCGGCGGTGGCGTCGACCTCACCGATGCCGATGCTGTCGTCGATTGGTCGGGTCCGCCGGTGTCGTGGTGGGCGCAGCGGTTCTCCACCGACGAGGCTCGCGCGAAGGCCCTCGTGTGCGCAGCTGTGCGGGAAACGTTCGAGGAATGTGGCGTGCTGCTCGCCGGTCCGACGCACGACACCGTCGTCGCCGACTCGTCGGGCTACCACGCCGAGCGTGAACAACTCGAGAAGCGCGAGCTGACGTTCGGTGAGTTCCTCACTCGCGAGAAACTCGTCATCCGCGCGGATCTGCTCCGGCCCTGGGCGAACTGGATCACGCCGATCGGTGAGAAGCGGCGCTACGACACCAGGTTCTTCGTCGCTGTCGTCCCGGCCGGCCAGGTTGCGGACGGCGCGACCTCGGAAGCGGCTTCGGTGTCGTGGCGGACTCCGGCCGCGGCAATTGCTGAGTGGCGCAAAGGCGAAAGCATTCTCCTACCGCCGACCTGGTCGCAGTTGCGCGCATTGCAGGATTTCGAGACGACGGAGCAGGTGCTCGCCGCGCAGCCGGAAATCGACGTGATTCTGCCGCTGCTGCACACCGTCGACGGCAACCTCAAGGTCGACTTTCCCGGTGAAGATGGCTACTACGAAGCGGGCCCGCATCCATGGGCGGGCGCTTCGCGGGCGTAGCCTGCCCGCGTGCCTGAATTCGTGACGCTGGACGTCGAAGACCGGATCGGAACCATTCGGATCGACCGCCCGCCGGTCAATGCGCTCGACACGCAGACTCATCGTGAGTTGGTCGCTGCGGCGAACGAGGCGAACGCGAATCCCGAGGTGCGGGCCGTGATCGTCTACGGCGGCGAGAAAGTCTTCGCTGCAGGGGACGACATCAAAGAGCTCGTCGAGTTCGATGCGGCGGAGGCGCCAGCAGTTGCGGCCGGAATACAGACGGCATTGGGTTGTATCGCCGCGATCAGCAAGCCGACCGTCGCCGCTATCACCGGGTACGCACTGGGTGGCGGTCTCGAGGTCGCGCTCGGCGCAGATCGCCGCATCGTCGGTGACAACGTCAAGCTCGGCCTGCCGGAGATCCTTCTCGGTGTCATCCCCGGCGGCGGTGGAACCCAACGGCTGGCTCGCTTGATCGGCGCAAGCCACGCAAAGGAACTCATCTACACCGGTAAATTTGTCGATGCCGACCAGGCGCTCGCGCTCGGACTGGTCGACGAGGTTGTTGCGCCCGACGAGGTCTACAACGCGGCCAGGCGCTGGGCTGCTCAGTTTGTTGACGGACCCGCGAAGGCGCTCGCCGCGGCCAAGGCTGCGATCGACGGCGGTCTTGCCGGAGATCTGGCGGCAGGTCTCGCCCTCGAACAGCGCGAGTTTGCGGCGCTCTTCTCGACGAAGGACCTGCAGATCGGAATTCGCTCTTTTGTAGAGAACGGCCCCGGCCAGGCACAATTCACGGGGGAGTAGCGGCGGACCGGAAATTCTGCTCTACTCGGCGATCAGCGCGCAAGAAAACTAGAACCTGTTCAACTCTACCGACTAGTAGGCTTCCCTTCATGACTGCAAGCCCCAACGAGAATCCACGTCGTCTCGCTGCTGTACCGGACGCCGATCCGGCCCCGAACCCGCACGCCACCGAAGCGGAGGTGAAGGCCGCGTTCGAGGACACCAAGCTCGCGCAGGTCCTCTACCACGATTGGGAAGCCGAGACCTACGACGACAAGTGGCACATCTCCTACGACGAGCGCTGCATCGACTACGCCCGTGGCCGCTTCGTCGCCGTCGCCGGTGACGAGGGTCTGCCTTATGAGCGCGCGCTCGAACTGGGCTGTGGCACCGGGTTCTTCTTGCTCAACCTCATGCAGGGCGGGGTCGCCAACACAGGCTCGGTCACCGATCTTTCGCCGGGCATGGTGAAGGTTGCGTTGCGCAACGCCGAGCACTTGAAGCTGCCGGTCGACGGCCGCGTTGCCGACGCCGAAACCATTCCGTACGAGGACAACACCTTCGACCTGGTCGTCGGGCATGCGATCCTGCATCACATCCCGGACGTCGAGTTGGCGCTCCGCGAGGTGCTGCGTGTCCTGAAGCCAGGCGGCCGCTTCGTCTTCGCCGGTGAGCCCTCGACGATCGGCGATTTCTACGCACGCTGGCTCGGTCGGATCACGTGGGAAGCCACCACCCGAATCACCCGGCTGCCATTCCTTGCCGACTGGCGCCGGTCCGCTGAAGAACTCAACGAGTCCTCCCGCGCCGCAGCACTTGAAGCGGTCGTCGACCTGCACACCTTCGATCCGTCTGAGCTCGAACGGATCGCGGAATCCGCCGGTGCTGTCAAGGTGCACGCGCACACCGAGGAATTCGCTGCCGCCCTGCTCGGCTGGCCGTTGCGCACGATCGAGTACGCAGTTCCTCGCGAGAAGCTCGGCTGGAACTGGGCGATGTTTGGTATGCGCAGCTGGAAGACGCTTACGTGGGTGGACGAGAAGGTTCTGCGACACGTGGTTCCGCGCAAGTTCTTCTACAACGCCCTGATCACAGGTGTGAAGCCCAGCTAACTTGAGTTATGGCTTCGATCTTGCCGATGTCGAGTTTCTTAGCGGTCCGGACGGCATCGCGGCGCTGACGGCTGCGCAATCTCTGGAGCTGTCAGCATCGACCCATGTGCGAGATCTGAGCCGTGCCCGCGACATGTTCGGTGCCCGGGCGGCCGCAGTGGTCGAGACCGTCCTGCTGCGGCGCAAGTCGGCGGGCAAGATCGTTGACGGCTTTGGCTGGCTGTTCACCGACGAGGGTTTGCAACAGGCGACCCCGACCGTTGTCGCCCGGCACCGCGCGCAACGGCTGATCGGCAGAGACGTCCACGACGTGACCTGCTCCATCGGTGCGGAGTTGGCGGCGTTGGTCGCTACTGCGGACCGAGTCGTCGGTAGCGATCTCGATGCGGTTCGACTCGCGATGGCTGCGCACAACGTCCCGAGCGCGGCACTCGTTCGAGCGGATGCGCTTGTCCCGTGCACGCGCGACACAGTGGTGCTCGCCGATCCCGCGCGCCGATCCGGTGGCAAGCGCACGCACGATCCGGCGCAGTTGCAGCCACCGCTGCCTGATCTTCTCGACGCCTACCGTGGCCGCGATCTTGCGGTCAAATGCGCACCGGGACTCGACTTCGACCGGCTCGACTGGCCCGGCGAGGTCGAGATCGTGTCTCTCGACGGCGGCGTCCGCGAGGCGTGCCTATGGTCTGCGGGACTGTCGGTGGCCGGCACGACCCGGCGGGCCAGCGTGCTCGCGGCGGACGGAAGGGGCTGGGAGCTCACTGATGCCGAACCCGACGACATCGCCGATCGGCCACCGGGGGAATGGATCATCAACCCCGACGGAGCCGTGGTGCGCGCTGGACTGGTTCGGCACTACGCCGCGCGGCACGGACTCTGGCAGCTCGACCCTCGCATTGCCTACCTCACCGGTGACAGTGTTCCCGAAGGAGTGCGCGGGTTCCGGATTCTCGAGCAGCTGAAGTTCTCCGAGAAGACGATCCGGCAGGAGTTGGCCCGGCGGGACTGCGGTTCGCTGGAGATTCTGGTGCGCGGTGTCGATGTAGACCCCGCCGTCCTGCGCCCCAAATTGAAGCTACGAGGCAACGAGCCACTTGCCCTCGTGATCACCCGCATCGGCCGTGCCGGAGTCGTGTTCGTGTGTGCGGCTCCGCGCGTCAGGGCTTGAACGTCAGGGCTTGAAGACGAACAACTCACCGATCAGCGTCGGTGTCAGGACCTCACCGTCGGGACCGATCGACGTGCCGACCGTCAGCCCCTTTGCACCCGGCAGGACGTCCTCGTCGAGGGTTGCGCCGGACTGGGTGTCGAATGTCAGCATCGCGAGGTCCGCGTCGTTTCCGGTCCCGCTTCGCACGACGGTGTACCCAGTGGAACCGGCCGTCTGAGCAGGAACACCGAGTTGCAGCAGATCCTTACGTTCCCAGGCCAATTCGGCATGATCGCCTTTGTCGCGGATCGCGATCAGGTGACCGTCCTTACCGCCCGAGGGAATGATCAGGCCGTCGGCCGACGTCGAGGCACTGCCCAGCGGAACGAACCCGAGGTCGTAGGTCCATTTCACCGTGCCGTCCGCGGCGTTCACGGCGAGCAATTTTCCGGTGTTGTCGTTCACGTAGATCGTCGAGCCATCTGCCGACAGGTCGGGGCTCGACGCGCTGCCGCCGGGGAGGATATCGGCAGTCCACTCGAGGGCGATCTTGGCATTCTCGCCACCGGTGTACCGCAACGCGACCAGTGATGCCTGTGGCGCACCTGGTCGCCACAACGTGAGCACGACGCGGCCGGTCGCCAAATCGATCGCGGGGGTGTTCGCCACAGGGCAGTTGGCGGTACCTGCGAAGCAGTCGCGGAGCCCCTGATCGTCGAGCGCTGGCTGCAGGTTTGGATTGGCGAGGTAGTCCGGCTGGCCGAGTAGCTCGAAGGATGGGATGACCTTCGAGCCCGTCTGCCTGGCAAGCACGTTGATCTGACCGAGCTGCGAAATCGACAGCACGTTGCCGTCGGGGGTGAACTGCGCCGAGATCGGCGTTCCGACGACCGGGGTGCGCCAGCGTGGTTGGCCGTGCTCGTTGAAGGAATTCATCGAACCGTTGTCGCCGACGTAGATATTGGTTGCGCCGTCGACGATCGGCGTGGAAGCGACAACACCCGGCCCGAGCCGGTTGCAGAACCGCATGCGGCCACTCTTCATCTGATACGAGAAGATATTGCAGCCCGACGCGGTGTTAGCGGTGAGAAACAGCTGGCCGCTTGCCGCAACCGACGCGTACGCCGCGACCGGGCCGCCGATCGGCCGCGACCAGCTCAGCGAGATCGAGCGCGCGCCGGTGACAGGACTCGTATCGCTGTTGCGGGCGTCGGCGTGAATACCGGGCCACCCGCCGGCAGCGAGGATGTTTGCGTCGCTGGCGTCGGAGGCACACCCTGCGGCGACCAGGGTCGTGATCGCGCAGATCGTGATCGCCATTGACGCACGGGTTCTGCGCCCGCTTCCCACGTGGCTTCCCCCGTCGCTTCCCTGCACCGGCAACTCGACTCTCCTTGTCTGGTTCTTGCTCGCACGAGACTATCCCGGCGCCCGGATCGATCGGGTACCGGCGAGACGTTGGCGGCACGAAAGTAGGCTCTGCAGGCTATGACGAGCATGTGGGGCGCGCCGCTGCGCACGCGTTGGCGAGGGTCGCGGCGAAATGACAGCGCCCAGGCGAAGTTTCTGACGATGGATTCGCTGCGGTGGGTGATCTCCAACAAGGCCTACACACCCTGGTACATCGTGCGCTACTACCGGCTCGCGAAGTTCAAGCTAGCCAACCCGCACATCGTGTTGCGAGGAATGGTGTTCCTCGGTAAGAACGTCGAGATTCATGCAACGCCGGACCTCGCCCGGATGGAGATCGGTCGCTGGGTGCACATTGGCGACGGCAACGCCATTCGCTGTCACGAAGGGTCGCTCCGGATCGGCGACAAGGCGGTGTTCGGCAAGGACAACGTCGTCAACGCCTACCTCGACATCGAGATCGGCGCATCGACACTGGTGGCCGACTGGTGCTACATCTGCGACTTCGACCACAAAATGGACGACGTGACAATGCCCATCAAGGATCAGGGAATCTTGAAGGGATCGGTCCGGATCGGTCCGGATACCTGGGTCGCCGCGAAGGTCACCGTGTTGCGCGGAACGAGGGTCGGCCGCGGCTGCGTGCTCGGTTCGCACGCTGTGGTCAAGGGGGAGATCCCCGACTACAGCATCGCCGTGGGCGCACCGGCACGCGTCGTCAAGAACCGTAAGGAAGCCTGGGAAGCCGGTGCTGCCGAGCGCGCGAAATACATTGCGGCGCTTGAAGACATCGCGCGCAAGAAGGCTGCCGCACTTCCGGAGTGAGGGGTCCGCCGACCACCGCTGACGGAGCGAGGGGACCACTTGCTCCGTGATTCAGTCGAGCGGTGACGTCGGATCACGCTCCGGCAGCGGTCGGGTGACGATGACAGGCCGGCCGAGTGGATGCCGTACGCGACGTTTGGCAGCCTGATAGACCTGCGTGGTGTCGGCTGCGACGACGTGCCAATCGAAGTCGGCCGTGAGGCGTTCGCGGGCCGCGATCGCACGCAACTGAGCGGCAGCTGGATCATCGAGCGTTTCCCGAACCGCCGACGTCAAACCTGCGACATCTGCAGGTTCGAACGACATTCCGGTGACGCCGTCGACGACGGCTTCGCCCAGTCCACCAGCAGTCGACGTCACCAGCGGTGTTCCGGCTGCGGCGGCTTCCAATGCGATGATCCCGAACGGTTCGTAGCGGCTCGGCAGCACAATCGCGTCCGCGCCGTGTAGCCAGCCGAGGAGTTCGGCGTGCCCGAGTGAGCCCAAGAACGACACCGAGCGGGCAACGCGATGAGTTCTGGCCAACTCGGACAGCCACTCGAACTGTGTGCCCTCGCCCGCGATGGCCAGAGTGGTACCCGGGTGGCTGCGCCTGATCCGCGGCAACGCAGCGATGGCGTCCTGGATGCCCTTCTCGTATTCCAGCCGGCCGACGTAGAGGAGTCGTGCCGGACGCCCCGAACGAGGCTCGCGTTTGCGGAAGTTCCAGGTGGTGACGTCGATGCCGTTCCGAATTACCGTGACAGGGGCCAACTTCTGGCCGTAGAGGCGGGTGACCTCTTCCTTCATCGACGTCGAGCATGTGATCAACGCGTCGGATTCGTTGGCCAACCACCACTCGACCGAATGCACCTGACGGTTGATGCGTCCGGATACCCAGCCACTGTGCCGCCCGGCTTCGGTCGCGTGCAGCGTGGATACGAGCGGAACATCGTAGAACTCGGCGAGCGCGATCGCCGGGTGTGCAACGAGCCAGTCGTGCGCATGCACTACGTCGGGCTGCCAGCCCTCGCCGACGCCCGGCTTGCTCAGCCCGATGCCCGCGCGAACCATTGCGTGCCCCATGGCGAGAGTCCACGCAAGCATGTCCTCGCCGAACAGCAGATGCGGCGGATCCTCTGCGACCGCGACAACCAAGACGCCGTCGGCGATGTGGGAATGCGTCGGGTCGGTCGACGAATCGGTACCGGAGGGCCGTCGAGAAAGGACGACGACTTCGTGACCGGCTGCAACGAGTTCGACCGCAAGATGGTGCACATGCCGGCCAAGACCGCCGACGACGACAGGCGGGTACTCCCACGACACCATCAAGATCTTCATGTCAGGCTCCAGCTCCAGCTGCTGCATCTCGACGGGCCAATCTGCGCGCATCGAGTCCGGGGAAAAGTCCGTCCGCTTTGGCCCATCCTGCCGCTAACCGGTGCGCTCGCGCGACCTGGCCGGACGACACGGCTTCGGCGATCTCTCGTACTGCATGTGCGTGCAGGTGAGCGCGGTCGCGTGCATAGCTGGCCGCAGAGTCTTTGCTCACCATGAAAGCCCAGTCGCTGGACACCGCAAGCAACGCTTCGCGCAGCAGTTGGTCGTTGACGCGATCACGCAGTTCGACGCGGCCCGGCGTTCGCGCGGCCTCGCGGGCCTTGTCGACGGTGTCGAGCGCGATCTGTACGACCTCGTCGTTGAGCTGGACCAGATCCGCAACCTGATCACCTGCCCACACGCGCCAGTCCTTGCCGGAACCCCACGACGACGCGTGCAGGTCCACCGGCTCGCCGACGTAGCCTTTCTCGCGGGCCTGGGCGAGCGTTCCGACCTCGATGCCCGCTTCCGGGAGAGCACGTAATACCTGTTCCAGCCACTGCGGCCCCTCGTGCCACCAGTGCCCGAACAGCTCGGTGTCGAAGGCTGCGACGACTAGCGCCGGCCGGCCGATCCGGTCGGATTCCGAGCGCAACCGCTGCTTGACCGTGGCAACGAAGTCGGCCACATGCCGACGTATCGCGGCGCTCGCGAGTTCGGGGTCATACGGCGCCTTGTCCGCACCGTCGACCGTTCGCCCTGTGACGCGGGACGCCTTGAGGCCGGTGTCGTGGTCGTAAGTGTGGAAATCGCGGTACGCGGCGTGGCCCGGGTAGCCCGACTTGGGCGACCACACTCGGTAGCTGACCTGCAGATCCCGGCCGAATGCCACGACGTCGGCCTCCCGGACGGGACGGCCCAACGACGTGTCGCCACGCAGCGCGGGCCCGTCGACCATGAAATGCCGGACACCGGCCGCGTCGTAGCCGGTTTCCATGCCAGGGGAGTAGCCGCACTCGGGCGCCCAGATTCCAGTCGGAACAACGCCCCATCGGGCTTTCGCATCGGCGAGGCCTTCGGAAAGGGAGTAGGCGCGCATGCGTGGGTCGAGCAGTGGCTGGAACGGGTGTGCGAGCGGTCCGCCCAATAGTTCGATTGTTCCGGCGTCGACCAGATCTCGTAGGACGGGTGAGGCGCCGTGGCGCCAATTCTGTTCGAAGTCGGTCAGTGCCGCGGCGGCGAGGCGATGCTCGCGGACCCCAAGCTCTCGATGCGCCGCACTCGGCATGAGCGCTGCCTCGTGTGCGCGCAGCTGCCAATTGCCCAGCCAGTGGTGCATACCAGCCAGGCAGTGGGGATCGTCGAGTTGCGCGGCGAGCACCGGTGTGATGCCGAGGCTCAGTTGCCCAGTTCTACCTTCTGCCGCAAGCCTTTTCAGCACACCTGCGACAGGAAGGTAGGACGCCGCCCAGGACTGGTACAGCCATTCTTCGCCGACCGGCCATCGCCCGTGGTTGGCCAACCACGGCAGATGGGAGTGCAGCACGAGGCTGAACATCCCGGGTGCTTTCTCGGACGTACTCACGGGGCGGCCGGTTTCACCGCAACGGCAACAAGGTCGAGGCTCGCGTCGATGTCGGCCTCGAGCAACTCGAAGTCGTCGGTCGTCACAGCCGCGACGTCAGCGGTCAGTTCGGCGGGCCACGGCTCGCCTGCCAGCGCCCGCTCGATTTGTGCGTCGATGAACGACCCGCCGTGTTTGGCGTCGAGTGCTTTCAGATTCGCACCGTGATGGACGCCGGTGAACAGGTCGACAGTGAAGCCGGCGGCCACGAGCAGCTCCGTCATTTCGGCCGCATTCAGTTCGCGCGTGTGGAACGGATTGAGAGGTGTGTCACGTCCGGGTGAGAAGGTGATGCGGTTCGGCGTGCTGATCAGCAATTCACCGCCGGGTCGTAACACGCGAAAGCACTCGCGCAGGAATTGCAGTTGATCCCATAGGTGTTCGATCACCTGGAAGTTGATGACGACATCGACCGACTCGTCGTCGATAGGAAGCTCGGCGAGATTCCCCTGACGCATGTCGACGCGCGGATACCGAGAGCGGACGTGCTCGACTGCGCTCGTGTCGTAGTCGACGCCGATCACGGAGTTCGCGACGTCGGCAATCATGTTGGCGCCGTAGCCTTCTCCTGAACCGGCCTCGAGTACGTCACGATCCGAACAGCGTGCGAGCAAGTCGCGGTAGACCACCTCGTGGCGCTGGAACCAGTAGTTTTCCTCGGCGATTCCTGGCACGGTTCGTTCACCGGTCAGGGGCAATGGTTCGGCTGCATCGACCTCAGCTGGGGTCTTTACGGCGTCTACAGATGCTTCGCTCATCCGATCGACGTTAGCGCCTGGACTATCGGCGCAGGTGGGGTGGTCTGGATCACGCCATCAATTGGACCATGTTACTGGCGAGTAGCTAAGCATGGGGTAATCTCTCGCACAGCAACTAGGCGTACCAGCGAAGGTCCTCGAAGCCTCGCTCCCTTAAGCAGCTACTACAGGAGGTCGACGCAGACCCATGCCGAATATCGTTGTTCTGATCAAGCAGGTCCCCGATACCTGGTCCGAGCGCAAGCTGACCGACGGCGACTTCACACTCGACCGCGAGGCTGCCGATGCAGTCCTCGACGAGATCAACGAGCGCGCCGTCGAGGAAGCGCTCTTGATCAAGGAAGCTCAGGGCGGCGAGGTGACCTTGCTTTCGGTGGGTCCCGATCGCGCAACCGACGCGATCCGCAAGGCGCTTTCGATGGGTGCCGACAAGGCCGTGCACGTCAACGACCCTGCACTGCACGGGTCCGACGCGGTGCAGACCGCATGGACGCTCGCGGGCGCACTCGGCCAGATCGAGGGTGTCGAGCTGATCATCGCCGGTAACGAGGCCACTGACGGCCGCATCGGTGCGATCCCCGCCATCATCGCGGAGTACCTCGGTATCCCGCAGCTCACGCACCTGCGCAAGCTCACTGTCGACGGCGACAAGGTCACCGGCGAGCGCGAGACCGACGAGGGTGTCTTCACCCTCGAGGCAACGCTCCCCGCGATCGTCAGCGTCAACGAGAAGATCAACGAGCCGCGCTTCCCGTCCTTCAAGGGCATCATGGCCGCGAAGAAGAAGGAAGTTCAGACTCTTACGCTCGCGGACATCGGGATCGACCCGAGCACGGTCGGCGTCGCGAACGCCGGCACCACGGTGACCGCTTCGACACCGAAGCCTCCCCGTACCGCCGGTGAGCGAATTGCGGACGAGGGTGACGGCGGCGTGAAGATCGCCCAGTACCTCGTGTCGAACAAGATCATCTGATCGCACCCCCGAGACATTCCCGCTTCTAGGAGATATAGCAATGGCAGAGGTTCTTGTGCTCGTAGAGCACGCTGAGGGTGCGCTCAAGAAGGTCAGCACCGAACTCATCACCGCCGCCCGCGCGTTGGGCGAGCCGTCCGCAGTGGTGACCGGTCCTACCGGCACGGCTGACAAGCTGGCCGAGGCGCTCGCCGCGGCCGGTGCCGAAAAGATCTATGTTGCCGAAGGCGACGCCATCGAGGGCTTCCTCGTGACGCCGAAGGTCGACGTGCTCGCGTCGCTGGTCGAATCCGCCAGCCCCGCAGCCGTTCTCACCGCAGCCAGTGCCGAAGGCAAAGAGGTCGCAGGACGCCTTGCCGCGCGCATCGGCTCCGGCCTGTTGAGTGACGTCATCGAGGTGAAGTCGGACGGCAGCGTCCTGCACTCCATCTTCGGTGGTGCGTACACCGTCGATGCCAAGGCCAACGGCGACGTCCCGGTCATCTCGGTTCGCCCGGGTGCCGTCGAGGCGAAGCCGCAGGCAGGCGCAGGCGAGAAGGTCACCGTCGAGGTGCCGGCGCAGGAAGACGGCGTCGTCAAGATCGTCTCGAAGGACCCGATCGTCGGTGGCGACCGCCCCGAGCTCACGGAAGCCACCATCGTGGTTTCCGGTGGCCGTGGTGTCGGTAGCGCGGAGAAGTTCTCCGTCGTCGAGGAGCTCGCCGATTCGCTCGGCGCAGCAGTCGGTGCATCGCGCGCAGCTGTCGACTCGGGCTACTACCCGGGTCAGTTCCAGGTCGGTCAGACCGGTAAGACGGTCTCGCCGCAGCTCTACGTCGCGCTCGGTATCTCCGGTGCCATCCAGCACCGCGCCGGCATGCAGACGTCGAAGACGATCATCGCCGTGAACAAGGACGAAGAGGCCCCGATCTTCGAGATCGCGGACTACGGAATCGTCGGCGACCTGTTCAACGTTGCCCCGCAGCTGACCGAAGAGGTCAAGAAGCACAAGGGGTAATTGCGGCTTCGCCGCCTGTGCGCGAGTTTTACCCCCAGGGGGTAAAACTCGCGCACAGTTCGTTTATGGCACGGCTATCGTCGAGGCGTGGACTTCGACGAGGTAGCAAAGACAACGCGCGCGGTACGGAAACGGCTCGACCTGGATCGACCGGTCGGGGCGGACGTCATCAACGAATGTCTGCAGATCGCGCTGCAGGCGCCCACCGGATCGAACTCTCAGGGTTGGCGATTCGTCGTCGTCACGGACCCGGAGAAACGTCGCGGGCTCGCGGAGTGCTACCGAGTCGGGTGGAATCAGGCATACGGGAATGCGGACAACTCCAGCCTTCCCGACGACAAGCGGGCACAGGCCGAGCGCGTGCACTCCTCAGCCGACTATCTCGCGACCAACCTCGAGAAGGTTCCCGTTCTGGTAGTCGCGTGCGTGTATGGTCGCTTGCCCGAAGGCACCCCGACCATGGGTTGGGCAGGATTCCTCGGATCGATAATTCCAGCCGTGTGGTCGTTCCAGTTGGCGCTGCGCAGCCGCGGACTCGGTTCGGTCTACACCACGTTGCACCTTGCGCAGGAGAAAGAGGCCGCTGAGTTGCTCGGGATTCCGGACAACGTCACGCAGGTCGCGCTCATCCCCGTCGCGTACACAAAGGGGACCGACTTCAAGCCTGCGGTACGCCGGCCGGTCGACGAAGTCACGTACTGGAACGGCTGGAAGTTGCCAGCGCCCAGCTGAGGCGAATCCGGGACGCGCACAGGTTCGGGCGTTACCTGGCCTAGCGCGCGCACAGCAATGGCAGCCTCGCAAAGCGAACAGCAACACAACGGACGTCGTCGAAAAGCGCGAAAACACCGACCTCGTGAACCGGGGGTAAACGGCCAGCACCGCTGCTACCTGCGTTAACCGAAGCTGCACCGACACGTCACCCCACCGATGCCGCGGCGCATTTCAGGCTCGTTAGACCTGCGGCATGACAACTTTGTCGGTTTTGCGCCCACCGAGCCGAGCCATCGACGACGTAGCATCGCGCCCCAGATATTCACTGGTCGTGACCTCCGATCGGGAACACCGATTGGCAGCGCAACGGTTGCGCTTCGACGTATTTGCCAGTGAACCCGGCTTCAACATTCCCTCCGACGGAAGTGGCCTCGACGCCGACCGCTTCGATGAATACTGCGACCACCTTCTGGTGCGCGACGAAGTCACCGAATCGTTTGTCGGGTGCTACCGGATGCTGCCGCCCGACGCTGCCAAAGCCGCCGGCGGTTACTACACCGCCACCGAGTTCGATGTCTCCGCCCTGGACCCGGTCGGCAACCGCATCGTGGAGATGGGCCGGGCGTGTGTGCGGCCGGATCATCGCAACGGGACGGTGCTCGGCCTCATGTGGGCCGGGATCCTGCACTACATCCAGCTGACCGGCTACGAGTGGGTCATGGGCTGCGTATCGGTCCCGATGCAGGAAGATCCGCTCGACCGCCCAGGCGCCAACGTCCGTGGCGTGCGCGACATCCTGCTCGACAAGTACGCCACCGACCCCGAACGTCGGGTGCGGCCGTTTAACCCGGTCATCGTCGACGGCAAGACGCTCGACGGGATCGCGGCGCCCGCACGGCCGAAATTGCCGCCACTGCTCAAGGGATATCTACGACTCGGCGCCTCGGTGTGCGGCGAGCCCGCCCATGATCCCGACTTTGCCGTTGCCGACTTCGTGGCGTTGCTAGGCATGAAGGAGGTCAACGTCCGGTACCTCGAACGCTTGCAAGCGGCTGCGGCGGCACTGGAGAACGGGGCTTCGGCATGACCGCAACGGTGGAGATGACCTGGAACGACAGTCCCGGCGCAGCGACGCATGCGTGGATGCCGTCGAGCCCGTGTGACAGCGGTTGTGTCGGCACGGATCGAGCGGAAGTCGGTGATCTTCAGTTCGCCGCCCGCATGGTCAGGGTAGGTGCACTGCTATTGAGCTTTCCCGCGGTCAGCGCCGTCGCGCCACGGCCGTGGAAGAACTCGGTCCAGCGGCGCTATGCGCATGCATTGTTGCGGTGCTGCGGTATCTCGCTGCAGGTGATCGACGACCGCGGCGACGCCTCACCGGGAGCGATTTACGCGAAGCCAGGCGATGGCCTGCTGATCGTCGCCGGCCACGTGGGTTGGACCGACATTCTCGTGCTCGGTGCAGTGCAGCCGGTCAGCTTCGTGGCCCGCGGTGACCTGATCGATTGGCCGGTGCTCGGCCGGCTCGCCCGCAAGATGCGTGTCATTCCGATCGACCGGGGCAGCCTGAAAGGCCTGCCTGGTGTGATCCGGCAGATCAGCGACCGGATCGCGGCCGGCGAGCGGATTGCGGCTTTCCCCGAGGGTACGACGTGGTGCGGTCGCGCCTACGGCAGCCTGCGGCCCGCGCTGTTTCAGTCCGCAATCGACACCCGGACGGCTGTGCAGCCCGTGCGGCTGACCTACCGGGATTCCAGCGGCGACCTCTCGACGGCCCCATCGTTCGTCGGCGAAGACACGATGGCCGCCTCGCTGCTTCGGATGCTTCGGTCGAACGGGATCACCGCTGAAGTCGTTCTCGCCCGGATCGAGCAGCCCGGAACGGATCGCCGCGACCTCGCAGCCCGATGTGAGCGTGCGGTTCGGGGTGAGGTTCATCTCGAATTCGCCGATCACGGCGTTCTCGAGTCGGCTGCGGCGCGCAATACGGCCAACGCGAAAGTGGTGGAGCCGCGGTTTGGAACCGAAATGGAGTCTTCCGCGCGGATTGCGTGACCGGACTGCCGCTGGTTACACGAGTAAGACCCTGGGGGTCGGCCGGGCTATCCTGGTGTGGTCATGACTGAGGCATACCAGGGCATACCGACATCCGGCCAGCCCGTCCCCGCCTACCTCGACCACGCGGCCACTACACCGATGCTGCCTGCCGCCATCGAGGCGATGACTGCTGTCTTCGCCACCGTAGGCAACGCGTCGTCGCTGCACGGATCGGGGCGCGCCGCACGGCGCAGGGTCGAAGAAGCCCGTGAATCGATCGCTGCGCATCTCGGCGCACGCCCATCGGAGGTCATCTTCACCTCCGGCGGCACCGAGAGCGACAACCTCGCGGTCAAGGGCATCTACTGGGCCCGCCGCGACGCCGATCCCCGGCGCACCCGAATCTTCGCGAGTGCGGTCGAGCATCACGCCGTGCTCGACGCTGTCGAATGGTTGGCACAGCACGAAGGCGCTGATGTGACCTGGCTGCCGGTCGACGACAACGGTGCCGTCGCGCCCGACACATTGCGCGCGGAACTCGCGCTGCACGCGGACGAGGCTGCCCTGATCACCATCATGTGGGCCAACAACGAAGTCGGCACGATCATGCCGATCGTGGAGTTGGCGCAGATTGCCCGCGAATTCGATGTACCGATGCACAGCGACGCCATTCAGGCCGCGGCGCAGTTGCCTATCGACTTCACCGCGAGTGGACTTTCCGCCGCCAGCGTCGCCGCGCACAAGTTCGGCGGCCCGTTGGGTGTCGGCGCATTGTTGCTCGGCAGGCAAGTGCCCGGCGTGCCTCTGCTGCACGGTGGCGGCCACGAGCGTGATCTCCGTGCCGGGACCCCGGACACTGCCGCCGTCGCGGGTATGGCGGCAGCGTTGCGCGGGACTGTCGACGAACTGGATTCGCGCGGAGCGTATTTGCGAGGGCTACGCGACTACTTGATCGAGGGTGTGTTCGACGCGGCGCCGGATGCTGTGCTCAATGGGCCCGTCGGCGCGGCACGGTTACCTGGCAACGCGCACTTCACCTTTCCCGGCTGTGAAGGCGACTCACTGTTGATGTTGCTCGACGCCGCCGGTATCGAATGTTCGACCGGCTCTGCTTGTACCGCGGGTGTCGCGCGGCCCAGCCACGTTCTCATTGCCATGGGCGTCGATCCCGAGGCGGCACGCGGATCGTTGCGGTTCTCCTTGGGCCACAGCTCGACTCGCGCGGATGTCGACGCACTGCTCGCAGCGCTGCCCAAGGTGGTCGAGCGCGCGAAGGCTGCCGGACTTGCGAGTTCGGGCGCTAGTTCAGTCGTAAGTTCCAGGGGAGGGGTTCGCTGATGCGGGTGCTCGCTGCGATGAGTGGCGGCGTCGACTCGGCGGTTGCTGCCGCGAGGGCGGTTGCCGCCGGACATGACGTTGTCGGAGTGCATCTCGCGCTGTCGGAGGCGCCAGGAACCTTGCGTACCGGATCCAGGGGATGTTGCTCGAAGGAGGACGCCGGCGATGCCCGGCGATCCGCAGATGTCCTCGGAATCCCTTTCTACGTATGGGATTTCGCTGAGCGTTTCAAGGAAGACGTCATCGACGACTTCGTCGAGTCCTACGCTGCGGGCGAGACGCCTAACCCATGCTTACGGTGCAACGAGAAGATCAAGTTCTCCGCGTTGGCCGATCGCGCACTTGCTCTCGGTTTCGACGCCGTTGCCACCGGCCACTATGCGCGGCTCGAGGACGGGGTACTGCGGCGCGCGGTCGATGCCGACAAAGATCAGTCCTACGTGCTGGCAGTGCTGACAGCGCAACAGCTTTCGCGAGCGATGTTCCCGATCGGTGATACGCCGAAGCCGGAGATCCGCGCCGAAGCGGCCGCCCGAGGGCTTGCGGTTGCCGACAAGCCCGACAGCCACGACATCTGCTTCATCCCATCGGGCGACACACGCGCATTCCTCGGTGCCCGAATCGGCATCCGGCCGGGCAAGGTCGTCGACGCCGATTCCGGGGCCGTTCTCGCCGAACACGAAGGTGTGCACGGCTTTACGATCGGCCAGCGCAAGGGCCTTGGTGTGCAGGGTCCAGCAGCAAACGGCATGCCGCGGTATGTCACCGAGATCGAGCCCGAAACGGGAACTGTCACAGTCGGATCGGCAGAGCGGCTCGACGTGTGGTGGATCGAAGCCGACCGGGCCATCTGGACATCGGGCACGGCCCCGGAGGGCCCAGTCGAGTGTGTCGTTCAAGTGCGGGCGCACGGCGGGATGGCCCAGGCGATCGCAGAAGCTGCCGGGGATCGAGTTGTCGTGCGTCTTCGTGAGCCGCTGACCGGCGTTGCGAGGGGTCAAGCGGCTGTTCTGTATCGGCCGGACGTAGCGGGCGACGAAGTGCTCGGCAGCGGAACGATATCCGCAACCGGCCACGACAAGTGAGCGCCACTGGGATCACGGGTGGAGTCGCGACCGGAATCGGGTCGTGGCCTGGCACCGATCCGCGTGAGGCTGCGGCGATCATCGTCGGCGAGCTCGGAGACTTGCCGCATCTGGTCGAGTTGCCTGCACGCGGCGTCGGTGCGGACATGCTTGGCCGGTCGGGTGCTCTTCTCGTAGATCTGCACTTCGATACGACCGCGCGCGGGTATCGCCTCACGCGCAGTCGCGGCCCTGTTGCGAAGCGCGCCTTCGATTACCTCCGCGAGGACCTCGACGCTCTCGAAGAGGCCTGGGAGACAGCTGGTTTGGCCAACACCGGCAGGACCATCAAGCTGCAATCAAGCGGCCCGCTCACGCTCGCGGCCGAGATCGAGCTTGTCAACGGTCATCGGGTACTGACCGACTCGGGTGCAACGCGCGATTTCGCCGACTCGCTCGCCGAAGGGCTGGCGCGCCACGTCGCGGAAGTGCGGCGTCGTTTCGGCGCGGACGTGCTGCTGCAGCTCGATGAGCCGACGTTGCCTGCCGTGCTTGCGGGCACCCTTCGTGGAGTGACCAGCATGGACCAAGTTCGCGCCGTGCCGGGTCCCGACGCGCTCGCCATCCTGAACAAGGTCATCGATGCGGCCGGCGCCCCCGTGCTCGTGCACAGCTGCGCGCCGTCGCCGCCGCTGGAATTGCTACGGCGCTCGAACGCGGCGTTCGTCGGCGTCGAGGTGTCGTTGTTGGAAGTCAAGGATCTCGACGGCATCGGTGAACTGCTCGAGGCAGGCAAGTCGCTTGCGCTGGGTCTGGTTGCTGCGGTCGATCCGACGCCACAGCCGAACTGGCGAGCGGCCGCCGATCCCGCGCTGAAACTTGTTGACCGACTGGGCTTTTCCCGTGAGGTGCTCGGTGATCGGGTGGTGGTGACCCCGACGTGCGGGTTGGCGGGCTCGACAATCGATTGGGCGCGCGCGGCATTGCGGGTGTGCACCGAGACGGCGCGGGCTTTCGCCGAGGAGCCCGCGGCGCTCTGAGATGTATGTCGGGGTACTGCGTTAATCTGCGATGGTGACGAAAACGGGCGATCCACGTGATCAGGACTCGAACACTGCCGACGGACAGACGGCGCCCGAGCCTGCGACAGGCGATGTGCGAAAGCGTTGGCAGCAGCTCGCCGACGAGGTTCGAGAGCATCAGTTCAGGTACTACGTGCGCGATTCGCCGATCGTCACCGACGGCGAGTTCGACACACTCCTGAACGCCCTTATCGCCATGGAGGGCGAACACCCGGACCTGCGAACACCGGATTCGCCGACCCAGCTGGTCGGCGGGGGCTTCGCGACGGACTTCACAGCTGTCGACCATCTCGAGCGAATGCTGAGCCTGGACAACGTCTTCGACGAAGAATCTATGCGGGCGTGGGCCAAGCGGGTCGAGGCGGACGCAGGGACGGAGTTGCACTACCTGTGCGAAGTGAAGATCGACGGCGTCGCCCTCAACCTCGTATACGAGAAGGGCAAACTTGTCCGTGGCGCCACCAGAGGTGACGGCCGCACCGGAGAGGACGTAACGCTCAACGCGCGGAGCATCGACGACATCCCGCACGAGCTCTCCGGCACCGACGAGTTTCCGGTTCCCGAACTGCTCGAGGTCCGCGGCGAGGTGTATTTCCGTTTGGAGGACTTCGAGATCCTCAATGCCGCGATCGTCGCCGAAGGTAAACCGCCATATGCGAACCCGCGGAACACTGCCGCGGGGTCATTGCGGCAGAAGAATCCCGCAGTCACCGCCAAACGCAAACTCGGGATGATCTGCCACGGCCTCGGCCGTGCAGAGGGTTTCGCGCCGACATCCCTGTACGAGGCCTATACCGCACTCGCAGCCTGGGGGCTTCCGGTATCGGCGCACACGATTCGCGTGCAGGGCGTCGACGCGGCGATCGACCGAGTCGCCTATTGGGGCGAGCATCGCCACGACATAGAGCACGAAATCGACGGGCTCGTCGTCAAGGTCGATGAGACGTCGTTGCAACGCAGACTTGGCACCACATCGCGTGCGCCACGGTGGGCGATTGCGTACAAGTATCCGCCCGAAGAGGCGACCACCAAGTTGCTCGACATCAAGGTCGGCGTAGGTCGCACTGGCCGAGTAACGCCGTTCGCATTTATGGAGCCGGTCACCGTAGCCGGATCGACGGTCTCGCAAGCGACGCTGCACAACGGGTCGGAGGTCAAACGCAAGGGCGTGTTGATCGGCGACACGATCACCATCCGCAAGGCAGGTGACGTCATTCCGGAAGTGCTCGGACCGGTCGTCGATGCGCGCGACGGTAGCGAACGCGAATTCGTCATGCCGACCGAATGTCCGGAGTGCGGCACGACGTTGGCCTTCGAGAAGGAAGGCGATGCCGACATTCGCTGCCCGAACTCTCGAACGTGCCCGGCGCAGTTGCGGGAGCGTGTGTTCCATGTGGCCGGCCGCGGCGCGTTCGACATCGAGGTGCTGGGGTACGAGGCAGCAGTCGGATTGCTGAAGGACGGTGTGATCACCGATGAGGGCGACCTGTTCTCGTTGACCGAGGACGACCTGCTGCGCACGAGTTTGTTCACCACGAAAGCCGGGGGTCTGTCCGCGAACGGCCGGCGGCTGCTGGACAACTTGGACGCGGCGAAGGATCGCCCGTTGTGGCGTGTGCTCGTCGGGTTGTCGATCCGGCACGTCGGCCCGACCGCGGCACGAGCGCTCGCAGCCGAATTCGGCAGTTTGGAGCGGATCGAGACGGCAACCGGCGAGGAGCTCGGTGCGGCCGAAGGTGTGGGTCCGACAATCGCCGCTGCGGTCGAAGAATGGTTCGCGGTCGATTGGCATCGCGAGATAGTCGAGAAGTGGAAAGCCGCCGGCGTTCGAATGCGCGACGAGCGCGACGCGTCGATCGAGCGCAATCTCGAAGGAATGTCGATCGTGGTTACCGGTTCCCTGCAGGATTTTTCGCGCGACGGCGCCAAGGAGGCCATCCTGGTTCGAGGCGGCAAGGCGGCGAGCTCGGTGTCGAAGAAGACGGCCTATGTCGTCGTCGGTGAGTCTCCGGGAACCAAGCACGACAAGGCGCTCGAACTCGGTGTTCCCGTGCTCGACGAGGAAGGCTTCAAGCGCCTACTCGACGGTGGACCGGACGCTGCTCAGGTCAGCGCGAGTTAACTCGCCGCCAGGACGACGACTATCAACCTGACCATGCGATCGATTGCGACGTCGCGTGACAGGGTTGGTGCGACGGCGTGGGCGGCCCCTATTCGGGCGATGGAATCCGCGAACACCACCGCGTCGGAAGCAGGCACAGCTGGATTGAGTTCCCTGAACAATGCGGCGAGGTGTTCGGTCGCGCGCTCGTTGAACGTCCGAATGAGTGGAATCAGCTCTGCCGAGGTAGAGCGGCTGGACAGCACCGTGTGTATCAGCGGTTCGTCCACCATGTCGAAGAACATTCCGAGGGCGTGCCGAAAACCGACTTCGACCTCGTCGGCATGTGTGCGCACGATGTCGGTCACCGCGGAGAGCAGCTGGTCCAGCCGGTGTCCGCCATACGCCTCGGCGATCGATTGGCGTGACCCGAATTCCTTGTACAGGGTCTGCCGGCTCACGCCGACCAGTTCGGCAACGTTCGCGATGCTCGTCGCGGCCCAGCCGTTACGACGGACGAGCTCGTCCACTGCGTCGAGAGCAGATTCTCGAAGCAGAGTGCGGGCCGCGTGCGCATACGGGATGCGGGGGAGACGTGTGGTGATCACTGCTCGGTCCTCCAGAGGAGCCGGCGGTGTACTGGCATTGACAAATCCGGCCCATAGTACAAAGTGTGTACATATGGTACTTATTTGTCAACAACTCGAGCGAGGCCGGCAACTCGGACGACGGCCGCACTTGACCTGAACTGCACTTCAGGTTTCACGATGGGTCTCACAACCGCAACAAGGGAGATCCAGTGTCAGCT